>JBGTMM010000702.1:0-5234 GCA_041743635.1 Bythopirellula sp. | reverse complement strand
GCCGACCGTGGCGGCTATGCGGCGATTGTGCCGGGCGATACCGAGGCGAGCGAGTTCGTGCGGCGGATTGTCTCGACCGACGAAGCAGAGCAAATGCCGCCCGCCGAAGCGGGTAAGAAACTCAAAGCCGAGCAAATTGAACTACTCACGCGGTGGATCCAAGAGGGAGCCAAGTGGTCGCCAGCGTGGTCGTATGTGCCGCCGCGTCGTCATGCAAATCCCGCCATCAAAAATCCAGAGGTGGCTCGCAATTGGATCGACAACTTCGTGCTCGCGCGATTGGAGAAAGGAGGGCTTACGCTCAACAAGCCGGCGGACCCCGTGACGCTGGTGCGGCGGGTGTCATTTGATCTGACGGGTCTGCCGCCAACGCCGGCGCAGGTCGATGCGTTTTTCGCCGATCCGAGTGACGCGGCGTATGAGAAGTTAGTGGATGAACTGCTGGCTTCCCCGCATTTTGGCGAGCGGGTGGCAATGATGTGGCTCGATCTGGTGCGGTTTGCGGACACCGTGGGTTATCACGGCGATCAAACACACAACATTTGGCCCTACCGCGATTATGTGATTCACGCCTTCAACGCGAACATGCCGTTCGATCAGTTCACGCGCGAGCAACTCGCCGGGGATTTATTGCCCGAGGCGAGTGAAGATCAACTGGTCGCGTCGGGCTACAACCGGTTGTTGCAAACCTCGCACGAAGGGGGCGTCCAGCTCAAGGAATATCGGGCGATCTACTTGGCCGACCGCGTGCGGAATGTTTCGCAGGTATGGATGGGGGCCACGGTGGGTTGCGCGCAGTGCCACGATCATAAGTACGACCCCTACACGGCCCGCGATTTTTATTCCCTGGGGGCATTTTTCGCGGATATTGAAGAAGAAGAGCATCTTATTCCTGAAAATACAGGTCCTCTGAGCCGCGTGCCGACAACACGCACTCCAGAAAAAGAGGTGCTGGGCATTTATCAACGTAAAAAGCTTGGAGAGCTTGATAAACAAATCGAATCTCTGGCCGCGAAAGACCCCACGCTGGCGGTTTTGCGATCTGAACGTGAGGAACTTGCTAAGCAAAAATCATTCACCATGATTTCCCACGGCATCGAGCCCCGCGAGGTGCGAGTTCAAGCTCGCGGCGATTGGCAGGATGAAAGTGGCGAGATTGTCGAGCCGGCGATCCCGCAATTTTTGGGTCGTGTTAAAGAAGCAGATTCGCGCGCCTCGCGACTCGATTTGGCGAATTGGCTCACCGACGCGGAAGCTGGCGTGGGCGGGTTGACGTCGCGGGTGATGGTCAACCGCTATTGGGCCACGTTATTTGGCGAGGGTTTAGCCCGCGTGCTCGACGATTTTGGAGGGCAGGGGGAAACTCCTTCGCATCCGGAACTGCTTGATAATTTGGCGGTCGAGTATTTGGAAAGCGGCTGGGACAGCAAGCACATTCTCAAGTTGATTGTGATGAGCGAGGCGTATCGGCAAAGTTCGCTGGCGACTCCGGAACTCCGGCAGCGCGATCCGCTTAATGTATTGCTCGCTCGGCAAAATAGTTTCCGGCTTCCCGCGGAAACGGTCCGCGACACTCTTCTGGCGGTGAGCGGCTTGCTCGACCCCACCATCGGCGGACGCAGCGTACGGCCCTATCAACCCGCGGGTTACTTCCGCTTCCTGAATTTCCCCAAGCGCGAATACGAGCAAGACGCCGGCAGCGAACAATTGCGGCGTGGTGTGTACATGCATTGGCAGCGGACGTTCTTACATCCGATGCTCAAAGCACTCGACGCTTCGACTCGGGAGGAATGCACGGCGCGGCGGCCGCGTTCCAATACGGCCCTTGCCGCACTTACACTCCTCAATGATCCTAACTGCGTCGAAGCCGCGCGGGGCTTAGCGGCAAGGATTCTCACGGAGAATGTTCAAGCGAGCGACGACAAATGCATCGAATTTGCTTTTCGACAAACGGTTTCGCGATTACCTGATCCCACCGAACGACAAGTATTGGGCGACCTGCTCCAGGTAAGTCGTGCGTATTTTGACAAGCAGCCCACGGCCAGTGATGAGTTCCTCGCGATTGGTATGTCGCCCGTTGGCGGTAATTTGCCACGAGCGGAACTCGCCGCCTGGACGAGCGTGTGCCGCGCAATTTTGAATATGGGTGAAACGACCACACGGAATTAAATCGAGAGAAACCCCGCCAGGATGACGGGGCTATATAAAATATGAATCCATCACAATTCGCGGCGTTGCAGCATCAACTCAATCGGCGGACGTTTTTATCCCGCGCCGGTTTGGGGCTGGGCGCGGCCGCGCTGTCAACGCTCCTCGATGATGATCTCGCCAGTCGCGGGGCAACAACGCCACTTTCACTACCCGGCTTGCCGCACCTCTCGCCAAAAGTAAAACGGGTCATCTTTTTGTATATGTCGGGCGGGCCGTCGCATCTGGAAACATTTGATTACAAACCGAAGCTCGCACAACTCGACGGCCAGCCGATGCCTGAATCGTTTACCGCGGGTCAGCCGATCGCTCAGCTTCAAGGACAGACCCTCCAGGCCCAAGGGCCGCTCACCAAGTTTGGCCGCTATGGCAAGAGTGGCCAGACGATCAGCGACTTCCTGCCGTTTCATCGACAAATTGCCGACGACATTTGCGTGATCAAGTCGCTGGTCACCGAGCAGATCAACCAGGATCCCGCCCACACGATTATGAACACCGGAACGGCGATCAGCGGCCGGCCGTCGATGGGGTCTTGGATCAATTACGGTTTGGGTTCCGACAATCGATCGCTGCCAGGGTTTGTGGTAATGACCAGCGAAGGGGGCCGTGACCCGCAACCGATCGCCCCGCGGATGTGGGGCTCCGGTTTCCTGCCGAGCCAATTTCAAGGCGTGCCGTTCAATTCGAGCGGCGAGCCGGTCTACTACATTAAGACTCCAGCAGGCGTTTCGGATCACTTGCAACAGCAGGTGGTCAACAGCGTGCGAGCCCTCGACGAACACCACCATGAACAAACGCACGATCCCGAGTTGCTCGCGCGACTCGCGGTCTACGAAACGGCGTTTCGGATGCAATCTTCCGTTCCTGAACTCCTGGACCTAGCCGACGAGCCGCAGCACATTCTTGATATGTACGGTGCCGTGCCGGGCGATGGTTCCTATGCGTCGAATTGCTTGCTCGCGCGGCGGTTGGCGGAGCGGGGGGTGCGCTTTATTCAGCTTTATCATCGCGATTGGGACCATCACGGTGATTTGGTGAAGCACATGCACACTTGCTGTGGCTGCACCGACCAGGCAAGTGCCGCGCTCATCATGGATCTCAAGCAACGCGGCATGTTGGAGGAAACGCTTGTGATCTGGGGAGGCGAATTCGGCCGCACGCCGATGTCTCAAAGCAAAGGTGGGCCGGGCCGCGATCACCACATCAAGGGGTTCACGATGTGGGTCGCGGGCGGCAACATTCGACCAGGCATCACTTATGGAGCAACTGACGAACTGGGTTATAATGCGGTCGAGAAGCCCGTGCATGTTCGCGACCTGCATGCCACGATGCTCCACCTGCTGGGCATCGACCACAAGCGTTTTACTTACAAATTTCAAGGGCTCGACATGAAGCTCACTGGGGTGGAAGAAGCCCACGTTCTGCACGATATTTTAGTCTGAGTTCAACATCATGATAAAACATTCTCTCTTCCTATTCGTTTTCTGTGTGGCCACCCCGACGCTGGCCGTGGATTTTCAAAAGGAGATTTTACCGATCTTCGAGGCCCATTGCATCAAGTGCCATGGTGCCGAGAAGGCGATGGGCAAGCTAAAGCTCAACTCCCGCGAAGGGATTCAAGAAAAGCTGGCGGAAGATGATCACTTGCTCATCAAAGGCGAACCCGAGAAGAGCGAGCTTTACGCTCGGCTGACACTCCCTGCCGATCACAAGAAACGGATGCCCAAAGGTGGCGAACCGTTGGACAAGTCGTCGCTCGATTTGATTTCCGCGTGGATCAAGGAAGGCGCAATATTGACCGTAGCGAGCGTGGAACCCGTGACGGAAGCTGTTGAACCCGCGTCGAAGCCAGCCGCCGAAACTGCCCCCGTCCAGGAAGTGCCGGAGTTGGAACCGCTGCCGCGGCCCGAAGTTCCCGCCGCTCCGCAAGAAGCGATTGATCGCATCATCGCAGCCGGCGGGAAGGTGATGAATCTTTATGCCGACAGCAATTTGCTGGAAGTCACTTTCCTGCTCGCACCGCAGCCACCCACGAATGACACGTTGAAATTGCTTATTGATATTGCTCCGCAAGTGGTCATGCTCAACCTCAAAAAAGCCCAGGCAACCGATGACGCTTGGAGTGTTCTCGGCGAGTTGCCGAACCTCAGGGTTTTGAACGTTCAAGATTCCTCCTTCTCGGATGCGGCGGCCAAAAATCTTGCCGGCCTCGAACGTTTGGAATCGCTCAATCTTTACGGCACCCAAGTGACCGACGCGGCATTGGAGCCCTTGTACGGGCTTGAGCGCTTGCGAAAGCTGTATTTGTGGAAAACACAAGTAACCTACGACGGCGTGGTGACGCTTGAAAAAGCGAGGCCCGGCTTGGAATGGAACCTGGGTTGGGACCATCCGGAGGTCGCTCGCCAGCGCCTGGTGACCCAGCAGACCGAATTTACGGAGTTATTGAAGCAGGCCGAAGCGGAGGCCCATCGGTTGAAATCGGACCTAAAAGTCGCCGAGGAAGTCCATGTCGCGGCCGGGAAGCGACTCAAAGATGTAGAAGAAAAGCTATCAAAATTGACCGCCGAACAAACAGCAGAGCCTCCAGCAGGCGGCGTGAAGTCGGAATGATTTCCTACTCACGATTTTGCTATTCACAAAACCCATATGGCCCTAAGTCTTTTATTGACAAATGTTTACGGATCGTTTGTTTGGCGGGGCATGCGTATTCGCCGCGACGATTTGGACTAGGATTTCAGCCGTTTTGCGACTATTTTAGAAATGCTTCGCTTAGCACTTCGCTAGCTAGGTGAAGTATGCCGGCTATGGGAATTAAAGAACTGACCGGAACGCGATTTGCTTTGTGCGGTTTATTCCGACGATGATACCTTGAGCGGGTTGGATTTAAGGATTTGCGATTGATTACGGCGGTTAGCTCCCTCACGGTCCTCGACCATTCAATGGTATCTTGCTGGACTGATTATCTAGCTGACTAGCGCGCTGCAAAGAAGGAACACCCGAAGGGTAGAGCATTGATGAAACGT
>JBGTMM010000701.1:0-2547 GCA_041743635.1 Bythopirellula sp. | reverse complement strand
GACGCCGAGCATCCAATCGCATTCACGAATCTCACCCGCCAGTTTTTTCCGTGCCGCATTCGTTTCGTGAAAACTGGGTAAACGAAACCGGCCCAAGGTTTCTTGATCGGAGAACTGAGGGAATAACATTCCCCAAGGATGGCGGTCGTGTTCACTCCCCCGCACGGGACCGATGGGAATCACCAAGTCAGCATCGCACAACACACGATTGAGTCGCAGGGGCAGGCCGGCCCCGGTCACACCCAAGAGCGCCAAGTGTTCTTCGTCATCCGGCGCGTGGAGGATGAGGGTCATCTCATCGCCGGCGAGTTCACGCAGTTGTTTTTGTACGGCTTGATCGCTAGCAAACTCGGACGATAGCAAGAGCGTGATGGCCGACTTTTCTACGCCGGCGTGCCCGAGCGCGGTGAGTGTGCCTGCGATTACCTGCGGGATCCGCGGCGTGGCGTGGTCGACGGCTACAACGACGGTATCTCCCGGAACTGTCGCACTCGCCAAGTGGGGGTAGTCGAGCGGATAGGCAAAGGCTTGCTGTACTTCGTGAGCGATGTTGTGCTCGACAATGATCGACGCACTGCTGCCGCGCACGGTGACAATCGCATCTCCCACGAGGTCACAGGTCTTATTATTATCGTTGGAAAGCTTCATTTTTTATGATTGGCGCGCCTGCCTAGGCCGTCTACGCAGTGTGTGTTATGTTGACTCTCTTACGCCATTGGCGCAGTGGCTTCCCGATTGGTCAAGGGGTCGCCGGCCGAGGGCGAGTTTCTCGGCATGAGTCGATTTTCGAGGGCTGATTCTACCATGTCGCGATTTTCTCACAGCTTTGGCGTGGTGACGCTGGCGGTATCGTCACTTTTTCTGTTGGCATGCAGCGAAGCGAAATCGCCTCGGCTCAGCAAGCCCTCTCAGACCAAAGTCATCACGCCGGAAGAGTTGCTCAGCAAGCTGCGCGCCACCTACGTCGATGCCAAGTCTTATTCCGACAACACGACTCTCGTCGAACGCGGAGTAAGCCGCTCGCGGGGGACGATCACCGAAATCCCATACACGCATCTGTCGCTCCTCTTCACGCGGCCGAACCGCTACGCGATATCTTACGAGGACGCGATTGCCAGCAGCCAGGGCAGCACCAAATATCGCGTGGTTTCGGATGGCAAAAGGGTTCGCTCGTCGGCAAGTGAATTGCCTCATCAAATTCACGAAGCGGTTGCCCCGCGTGAAACCACGGCCGAAAATCTGATACCCGAGCCGGAATTACGGCAGGCGATTTTGCAAGTCGCACTCGAAAACTTGTTTCCTCAACTCGCGATGCTGCTCGCCGAAGACGCAGAGAAGGCGGTCTTCCCCCGAGCGAGTCAGATGGAAATGTTGCCCGAGCAGGAGATCGAAGATGCGTTGTGCTTCCGTGTGGCCCTTATCGAGCCAGAAGGGACGCGCGTGCTGTGGATTGACAAAGAAAAAACGATCCTGCGTCGGATGGAACTCCCCATCGATCAACAGCGGGACCAGATGGGTGCGGATCAGTATACGGCGTTCTCGGTCGATCTTGATTTTGAAAATGTTGCCTTAAACGTTGAATTCGATGACAAGGCCTTCCAATTGACAGTTCCCGAAAAAGCACGGTTGGTGCGGCGGCTTGTGCCTCCTCCGCCCGAGGGACCTTCGGAGGATTTGGGTAAGCCGGTGAAGGAATTTGCCTTCACCGACGCCGCAGGGACCAAGGTGACGCTGGCATCGTTGGCAGGCAAGATTTGTGTCCTCGATTTTTGGGGAACCGATTGTCCACCTTGCAAAGAAAATACTCCCGAACTCGAAGCGGCCTATCAGCAGTTTAAGGATGCGAAGGACGTGGCGTTTTATGGCGTGAGCACTGATCCCGAAAGTTTGGACACTCAGGCCGTGGAAAAGACGCTGCAGGCATGGGGCGCGACGTTTCCCGTCTTGCGCGATCTCGACAAGAATGTTTTTCATAATCTCGGTGTGCAGGCTACTCCGACTCTGATGCTCTTGGGGCCCGATGGCCGTTTGCTGGAGAGGCGCGTGGGCATGTTGGAAAGTGCCGATGAGTTGGTGAAGCAAGTCCGCAAGGTTCAAGTGGGCGAAGATTTGGTTCAGGAGGCCAAGGATGAGCACGCTCGGGAACTCGAAAAGCATGAGGCGATTATGGACGCTGCGACACTGGAACAATCGCTCGTCGATGAGAAAGGCAGTCCCGCTGAAATTGCTCCACGAAAAATGCCCGAGAACTTGCAGCTTGAAGAGCTTTGGAAATCGAAACTCGCTAATCTAAGCAGTCCAGGAGATCTTGCGGTGCTCAGAACGTTACCGAGCGGGCCGCGAGAAATCCTTGTCCTCGACGACAATCAGAGTGTGGTTCGTTATGACAATGCAGGCCAGGAACTTGGTCGAGTGAACATACCTTCGCATGAGGAAAAGCAAGGCGGTTTTATTCGTACCGCCATCGACGCCGAAGGAATTCCTTGGTTTCTCGTGAGTGGCTCGGGTTGGCAGCAAATTTTTTCGTACGACAAGAACTGGAAATTG
>JBGTMM010000700.1:0-4189 GCA_041743635.1 Bythopirellula sp. | reverse complement strand
CGCGAGGCGGGCAAATTAATCCTCGGCATTTGTAATGGCTTTCAAGTTCTCATCAAGTCGGGGCTTTTGGATACCGACGATGCAAACGGCCCCGCGGCATCGCTTACTTGGAATGATTCGGGCCGATTTATTGATCGCTGGGTGGGGTTGCAAACTTCTGGAAACCGCTGCGTTTTCCTGCAAGGCGTTGAGACGCTCGCACTGCCGATTGCTCACGCGGAAGGGAAGTTTGTTGTTCGCGATGAAGCGTCGGTACGTCGTTTTGAGCAGAATGGCCAACTGGTTTTGCGCTATGCAAACGTCGGCGGAATGGCTGCGCCGTACAATCCCAACGGAGCGATCGCGGGCGTAGCCGGCATGTGTGATACCACCGGGCGCGTGTTCGGCCTGATGCCGCACCCAGAACGATTCGTCGATTTCACGCAGCATCCGCAGTGGACTCGCTGCAAAGAGCGGGGCGAAGGACAGGGGCTCGCCGTGTTCCGCAACGCGATGCGTTACTTTTCTTGAGAGATCTAACCGAAGCGTTTGTACCGCGGTTCAATCTGAGGATCTTCTTTTTCCGGCAGCGATTCCGCGAGCCACCAAGCAAACCGGCCCAGCACGCGAAAATAGACAAACGATGCCGCTAAGGCAATCGGCACGATGACCAAATTCCAACCCGGCGCAAAAACGAAGATGTTTGCGCAGGTGATTGCGCTCGCAGCCAAAATGATCGCTGACTCGATGTAAAACAACAGCCAATGGGCTGGCCGCAGCGCGAGGCTTCCCCAAATCCTGGACGAGAAAACGCCCATCGGCGTACTTTCTTGAAAAGTGGAAAGTAGCAGCACTGGAAAGAACACCAACATGCTGACGCTGCCGACCGCCGTCGAGTATTGCCACGGCACGAACTGCATCACGGCAAAAGCGGGGATCAAGCTCAGCGCGACTGGAAAGAAGATGAAGAATATCTCAGGGAACGATTCAAATATCCACGGGCTGGGGGAAGCGTGCAGTTTCTTGTGCCCCTCGGAACTTTCCGCCACGATTGCGCAGCAAATCGCAGCAACAGGTGCGATCCAAAAAAGGATGCCGATGATGACGGCTGCGGCAATGCAGCACAGCATGTACATTGCCGAAATTCCACCACCTGTGGTCGTTGCGGCTTCGATTGCCAATCCCGCGACCACGATCCCTACTGCCGATGTTCCCACCCACCACGTCGGTACCGGCTCTTTCAGCAACATAGACCACACGCCGTTAATGGTCGGCAGGCGTGGCATTTTCGGTCGTTCGTCTTCTCGCTGGCGAGCTTTCTCTTCCACCGCGACTTTGCTTTCGCGTTTGAGCCGCTCGACATACTCCGGCACGGCATTGGCCACAATGAGTTGCGTGGGATCAAGTTTGTATTCCTGGCCCGCGGGGACGAGCGGCGATTTCTTCTCCGCTTCTTTCGGTGGTTCCTTGACCGTCGTGAGCGCGCCGCAATCGGGGCACTTTAACTTTCCCCCGACGTGCGTATGCTGGGCGTACATCAGCGTATCGCAGACCCGGCAATAGACGGCGAACAACTTCGGTTGGGCCGCTCGCTGGGTTTCCGGATCGGGGGCTTTATTAACCTCCCACACGCCGTACTGCTGGCCGTGCATCGCCTGCGGCTCGCGACGGGCTTCCTGTTTTTTGGGAGCCGGCACGAGATTCACCGCGCCGCAATCGGTGCATTTGGCTTTTTTACCGCTGTCGACCGCATGAGCCACTAATCGCGTGTCACAAACCCGGCACCAGAATTCGATGTAGCTGGGCTCCGCGAGCTTTTCAGGCTTCGCTTCCAACTCTTCGAGACGATTCGGCACAACGAGAATCTTGCCGCACTGTCCGCAGCGACATTTCTTGCCCGCATTAGTGGGATCGTAAGGAAGCGTGGCTTGGCAGCCGTCGCAGACGAAGAGTCGAATTGGTGAAAAGGGTGCGGACATAAATGCTGAGATCCTCTTGTTCGCATTGTACTCAATTCTTGCTGCGCACACCTATTCCTGGCTAATGAAGGAGTCTACTTGCCAGCCGATTTGTCTAACTGTTAGCATCAATTTCATGTGGCAAGGCATTCATGGTCATGACGCGGTCGTCGAGCGGTTCCGTCGCAGCCTCGCTAGCGGTCGGCTCGCGTCGAGTTGTCTCTTTCTTGGCCCGGCGGGCGTGGGCAAACGCACTTTCGCCTTGAAGCTGGCCAAGGCTTTGCTGTGCGCGAATGCGGCTGAGGGCGATCTCGCCCCTTGCGACCATTGCGATTCTTGTTGGCTGCTGGACGCCGGCAGTCATCCTGATGTCGATGTCGTGGGCTTGCCCGCCGGCAAGCGTGAGTTGTCGATTAATCTCTTTCTTGGTGATCGCGAGCACCGGCACCAAGAGGGGTTGTGCCATAAGATTGGGCTACGACCGATGCTGGGGCGACGGCGAGTGGCGATCATCGACGATGCCGACGGGCTCAATACCGAAAGTGCGAATTGCTTGCTTAAAACGCTCGAGGAACCCCCGCCGGGTGCGGTGCTGATTCTCATCGGCACGAATCGCAGCCGCCAGTTGCCCACGATTCTCTCCCGTACCCAAGTGATTCGCTTCGAGCCGTTGCCCACGGATGTGGTGAGTCGATTATTGCTCGAGCAAGGAATTGTGGCCAATGAGCAAGAGGCCCAACAACTCGCCGCGGAATCCGGCGGCAGTTTGCAACGAGCCATCGACATCCTTGCCATGAATCTCAGTGAATTTCGCACCCGCCTGCTGCGTCAGTTTGATGCTCCTGTGCTCGATGGGACACGATTGGTTGCCATTTTGAACGATTTTGTGAGCGAAGCCGGGGCCGAGCCCGAGGCAAAACGGCAGCGACTGCGTGCGGCATTCGCTATCGTGACCGAGCATCTCCGAGCCCAATTGCGCGGCGAGAGTGGTCAACTTTCAACGAATCGCGCACCGCATTCGCGCTTACTCGCCGCCATGGACCGCTCGATCCTGGCCGAGGAACAGTTGGATCGTAACGCGAATCAGGCCACTCTGCTGGAATGCTGGGTCGACGACCTGACTCGTTTATTCCAACCAGTCCAGGCACCGCGCTGAACTGTGTGTTTTCCACCTCTCTGCTTCCGGTTGACTGTCTTGGTGAGTCAATCTAAACTTCGCTCTTGCTTAGGATAAGCTGAAGTGCCATAGCCGGGTGACACGACACGACACTAGTTTTCCAAAATAAAGAGCCAGGAATCTCAATGTTTTTCTCGATAGTTCGTTGCTTGCTCACGGCGGTCATCGGATTGACTGCATCCGCGGCGAGTGCCGGTGAAGCGGACCTCATTCTGCCCGACGTTTCCACGGAATTTTTTCTTGGGATCAACGGCCGCCATTGGCTGTTGGGAGGCCTGGGCGTCTGCGGGCTGGGGATGTTGTTTGGACTGAGCATGTTCATCAAGCTCCGCAACCTCCCCGTGCATCGTTCCATGCGCGAAATCTCGGAGCTTATTTACGCAACCTGCAAAACCTATCTCTTTACCCAGGGCAAATTCATCCTACTGCTTGAATTATTTATTGGGGCGGTGATGGTCGTATATTTCGGTTGGCTGCGACATTTCGAGCCACTCAAGGTTAGCGTCATCGTCTTGTTTAGCCTGGTGGGCATCGCGGGAAGCTATTTCGTGGCCTGGTTTGGCATTCGCATCAACACCTACGCCAACTCGCGTGCGGCGTTTGCTTGCTTGGCGGGCAAGCCATTGCCCGCTTACTCCATTCCCCTTCAGGCGGGCATCAGCATCGGCACTTTGCTCATTAGCGTCGAGCTCGCCATCATGCTCGCGATACTGCTGTTCATCCCGGGCGACTATGCCGGGGCGTGCTTCATTGGTTTTGCTATCGGCGAATCGCTGGGGGCCGCGGCCTTGCGAATCGCGGGGGGCATCTTCACGAAGATCGCCGACATCGGCGCCGACCTGATGAAGATCGTGTTCCATATCGAGGAAGACGATGCCCGCAATCCTGGCGTGATCGCCGACTGCACGGGCGACAACGCCGGCGACAGCGTGGGCCCCACCGCCGACGGTTTTGAAACGTATGGGGTCACGGGCGTGGCTCTCATCACCTTCATTCTCTTGGCCGTAAATCCTGCGGATACGACATCGTATTTGCCGGACGGTGTCACCATGGCCGCGGCTACTCAAGACCAGTT
>JBGTMM010000699.1:0-4035 GCA_041743635.1 Bythopirellula sp. | reverse complement strand
CCGTTGAACTTCCCGCGATCAGAACGATTCGCGCGCCGGGAGAATTCGTGCTTATTTTGAAGGGGTAAGGTATCATGTTCAAGAAATATTTCTTGTTGAGCGGTGCTCTTGCGGCCGCGTTTTTAGTTTGGCGTATTGATTTTGTCTCTGCACAAGCTTCCGCGCCCCCGACACCAGTGGGGGAACAACAGCAAATGCCTGACCCAGAAGTCCTGGAGCAGGGGCCACTTCACGAAGCCTTCGCCGAGCCGTTGTCGCTCGATCAGCAAAAAATGGAGACCATTACCAAGCAGCCTCCTGAAGCTGTGAATGAACTGCCTCCCGCGGAACAGCCCGAAGGAAAAAATGTGCAATGGATTTCGGGTTATTGGATGTGGGACCAGGGTCGCGATGATTTTCTGTGGGTGAGTGGCATGTGGCGTGACGTGCCCCCAGGCCGCAACTGGATTCCTGGTGAATGGCAACAAGTGGACGGGGGCTATCAATGGGTCTCCGGTTTTTGGGGCGATGCCAAGCAACAAGAGATTCCACTCTTGCCTGCCCCCCCCGCATCGCTTGAGGCTGGACCCTCCAGCCCCGCCCCTGGAGATAACTATCTCTGGGCCCCCGGCAGTTGGTATTTCCAAGATAACCAATACGTGTGGCAAGCTGGTTTTTGGTACGAAGGAAATCCTAATTACACATGGGTTCCGAATCATTATAGCTACTCGACGCGCGGCTGCGTGTTCGTCAACGGCTACTGGGATTATCTGCCACAGAATCGCGGTTTGCTTTACGCCCCGGTGTACTGGGGGAGTGGCTTCCGTGGCGGCTACGGCAATGCCTACTATCGGCCAAGCAGTGTGATTAATACCGGGCTTTTGATTGCCAACCTATTTGTCAATCGCGGCTATGGCCATTATTACTACGGTAATTATGGGAATCGCTTTCCTGGATATTTGCAACCTTGGGGTTACAACTACGGCCGTTATGGCTATCGCGGTGGTAATCGCTTTGGTTACGATCCGCTGTGGGCCCACTATCGCTGGAACAACCGAGATCATTGGGACAACGATCGCTGGAATGACCGCGATGACTGGAGAGATGGTCGAGGCGGCCGTGGTGACTGGGACGAATGGGGCTGGGATGGCCGACGTGACCGAGATAGAGATTGGGATGGCCGACCCGGCCGAGGTGATGGACGCCCAGGTGATAGCGATGGCCGGCCTGGACGTGGCGACGGCCGCGGCCCGCGTGATCGGGATGTCATAGGAGACATTGCCGAGGGTCGGGGCGATGGGAATCGCCGCGACCGTGATTTGGTGACGACGGTCGATGAATTGACTCGTGAAGGTCGCAATGGTCTCCGCACGCGCGATCTGAGCCAAGCTGATTTGGATCGTATTCGTGATCGTGCCGACAATGTGCGCTCACGCCGCGATATTATCTCCGACACCGCTATCGGTGGTACTTCCGCCGTGGAAGGTGCCCTTGGTGTTGAAGGGCGCAACCGCATTGACGGGCAACGCCGTGGCCGTGCCGGTGTTGACGGCAACGCTCAAGTTGGTGACGGGGTGCGTGGCCGAGTCGGTGTTGATGCCGACGGCCAGATTCGTCAAGGTGGTCGCAACCGGGGTCAACTTGAAGGACGTGTAGGCGCCGATGGTAACGCGCAAGTTGGGGACAACCTGCGTGGTCGAGCCGGTGTGGACGCCGATGGCCAAGTTCGCCAAGGCGGCCGTAACCGCGGTGGTCAACTCGAAGGACGCGCGGGTGTTGACGGCAACATCCAAGTTGGTGACGGCATGCGTGGCCGAGTCGGTGTTGATGGCAACGCCCAAATTCGCCGCGGTGAAGGTCGTGGACCACTTCCTGGCGTTGATTTGAACAATCAAAACAACGCGCAAGGTGGTATCGATGTCGATTCCGGAGATCGTCTGCGAGGCCGGGTTGAAGGAAATATCAACCAACAACGTCGCGATCAGTTTAACCAAAGTCCTAACGCCCGGCAGGCTCCCAATGTCGATGCACGCACGGACTTGCGTTTTAGACAAGGGGATCAAACCAGGCAAGGGATTCAAAATCGCGTCCGTCAGCAGGGCCAAGTTCAAGGCAACGTGAACCCAGGGAACATCCCGGCGGCTCGGAATCTTGAGGGACGAGTCCAGCAACGCGTGATGCGACTCCCTTCGGGCCAACAAGTGATGCCCCAGGGACAGAACTTCCGTTCGCGTAGTGAAGGCAGCTTACCCCAAGGCAACATCAATCGTGGCGGCGATGGTCGGCGCAATTTTAATGTTCCGCAACAAGGCGGTGGCGGCCAACGCGCGATTCAGCAAGCTCCCCGCAACATTCAACGCAGCCTTCCTGGTGGCGGCGGCGGTGGTGGTGGCCGAGGACCCGGCATCCAAGGTGGAGGTGGTGGCGGCGGCGGTGGCGGCAATGCCTTCCGCGGCGGCGGCGGAGGTAGAGGCCAAGAAGGCGGAGGTGGTGGTGGCCGAGGAGGCGGAGGTCGCCGCGATCGCGATTGATTTTAAGAATGTACTCTGATTGACAACTCTGAGAGACCGGGCGTCGACTTCAAAACCGATGCCCGGTTTTTTATGCTGCCGCTAGCGGCTTAGCGTTTTTACGCTCCGTGCTAGCACCCTCTGCTCGCGTTGTGAGAAACACATTCTCGGCGTACAATCCGCCCTTGGAAATTTCACATTAGGTTGCGTCAAGGAAGACCCACCCATGAGCATGGAAGCCGCGCTCCGTCGACGAGCGAAACAACCACAATTTACTCCACTGGCTGAAGGCGAAGTCTTGCGACTCGGCCGCGAAGTGGTGCGGACCGAAGCCCGCGCCCTTAACGATCTTTGCAAACAGATCGACAGCAATTTCTTCCGCGCCGTGCGGATGCTCCATCGCTTGCCGGGTGATCTGATGATCACCGGCATGGGCAAAGCAGGGCACATCGGTCAGAAACTAGCCGCCACGTTTTCTTCCACGGGCACACGCGCTCATTTTCTGCACCCGGCCGAAGCCGTTCATGGCGATCTTGGCCGCGTGCGGCCGGGGGATGCCGTGCTCGTGCTGTCGCAAAGTGGCGAGACGAGCGAAGTCGTTGGTTTGCTGCCCAGTTTCCGCCAGATTAGCGTGCCGTTGATCGCGGTCACCGCTTCCCGCAAGAGCACGCTGGGCCAAGCGGCGGATATCACAATTCAACTCGGCCAACTCGACGAAGCTTGCGCCCTCGGGTTGGCCCCCAGCACGAGCACGGCCGTCATGCTGGCCTTGGGCGACGCGCTGGCCTTGGTGGTGAGCCGTCTGCGTGGATTTGCCGCCGAGGATTTCGCCAAGTTTCATCCGGGCGGGGCGCTCGGTTTGAAACTCACGAGCGTGGCGGATCACATGCGGATCCTCGATGAATGTCGCATCGCCGCCGAGGATCAGACCATTCGTGAAGTGCTCGTGACCTGCACCAAGCCGGGTCGCCGGAGTGGAGCGATCATGTTGGTCGACACGATGGGGAGACTCACCGGCTTATTTACCGACAGCGATCTCGCGCGGCTGATCGAATGTCGCCACGACGCGGCGCTGGATCGACCGGTGAGCGAGACCATGATCAAATCCCCCCTGACCGTTGCCGAAGGTGCCCGCATGAGCACTGCGGTGGAGCTCTTGGCCGACCGCAAGATCAGTGAGCTCCCTGTGATTGATTCCACGGGCAAACCGGTGGGCATGATCGACGTGACCGACGTGGTGAGCCTGTTGCCCGCGGGGGAAGTCACTTCGCATCAACCTCGCAAAGCCGCTCGAGCCACGATTCGTATCTACCATGCCGATGAATACGCGGACTGAGTGAAGAGGTGAGTAAGTGCGTAAGTGAGTAGGTAAGAGCAGAACTCACCTACTCACTTACTCACCTACTCACCTACTCACCTACTCACCAAACATGACCCTCACCCAAAAATGCTCCTCGATTCGGCTCATTCTCTCCGACGTCGATGGCGTGCTCACCGATGGGGGGTTGATTTACGACAATCAGGGCGTGGAAGCCAAGCAGTTTCA
>JBGTMM010000698.1:0-11214 GCA_041743635.1 Bythopirellula sp. | reverse complement strand
TCGACCCGATTCTCCGCATCGCGGATCACAAACTCTTTGAACGTCGGCTCATTAAACGCCAATGAAAACCGCTCGTGCTGACAAAGTTGCTCGGCGGCATAGCGTGACTTCTGCAAGCAAAGGCTTGCCGTTTCGCGCAAGCCCTCTGGCCCAAGCTGCGCGAGATACACGGTCGCCCGCAGCGCAAACAAACCCTGATTCGTGCAGACATTGCTCGTGGCCTTCTCGCGGCGAATGTGCTGCTCGCGGGTTTGCATGGTGAGCACATAGCAGGTGTTCCCTCGACGATCCACGGTTTGCCCCGCGATGCGGCCCGGCATTCGGCGGACGAGGCTTTTCTCACAAGCGAGGATTCCCAAATAAGGCCCGCCGTAGGACATCGGCGTCCCCAGTGTGTGCCCCTCCGCCACGGCGATGCTCGCGCCCCCACCCTCAGTACCCCAGTCCCCCGGCCGTTTCAAAATGCCGAGGCTGATCGGATCAAACGCCGCAATCAAAAGTGCCCCGGCGTCTTTCGCAAGCTTGCTCACGGAGCCCGCGTCTTCCACGCAGCCAAAAAAGTTCGGCTGCTGCAGCACGACTGCGGCCACGGTGTCGTCGAGCGCCTCGGCTAGGGTGTCGGGATCGACCACCCCGCCGGGTGTTTTGATCGTCACGACTTCCGTGGCGAGGTTTTCCAGATACGTCTCAATCGTCGCCCGATATTCGGGGTGCAAGCTTTCCGGGAGAATTACTTTGCCATGCCGGCCTGACGACGCGATGGCCATCAACACGGCTTCCGCCGCCGAGCTGGCCCCGTCGTACAAACTCGCGTTCGACACATCCATGCCCGTGAGTTCGGCAATCAGCGATTGATATTCAAACATCACCTGCAAATTGCCCTGGCTCGCCTCGGCCTGGTAGGGCGTGTAAGAGGTGTAAAACTCGCTGCGGGAGCCAATCGTATCGACCACCGCGGGAACGAAATGGTCGTAACTCCCCCCACCCAGAAAACAGACTTTGTTGCTGGCCGACGAATTGCGACCCGCCAACTCGCGCATGTGCTGGTCAAGCTCCATCTCCGACAGGGCAGGGGGGATAGCGAGTTCACCCTTGAACTTCAATTCCGCGGGAATCGTGTCGAACAACTCTTCGATCGACGCCGCCCCAATCGCGGCCAGCATCTCCCGCTGATCTTCAGGTGTGTTATAGAGGTAAGGCATGGGGAATGTGAGATGTATGATCTATGATTTATGATGTAAGAATTGCGTGATATTCCCAACATCATCAATCATAAATCATACATCATAAATTATTTTTCCTCATTGCATTGTTTCTGATAAGCGGCGAAGTCGAGCAGCTTCGAGAGGCCTACTTCGTCGCTCAGTTTGATCTTGGCGATCCAGCCGGCGTTGTAGGGGTCGCGGCTCAGCGTTTCGAGCGAATCGGGAAGCGCCGTGTTGGCGGCCACGACTTCGCCATTCACGGGCGAATAAATGTCGCTCACCGCCTTCACCGATTCCACTTCGCAGAAAGGCTGCTCGGCTTCGACTTGCTTACCCACCGCAGGCAGGTCGATAAAAACCAAATCGGTGAGGGCTTCGACGGCAAACGCCGAAATGCCCACGGTGGCAACCTTCGCCCCGTCTTCCTCGGCGATTGATACCCACTCATGCGTCTTGGCGTAGAATAATTCTTCAGGTTTCACGGCTCAAAATCTCCCATGACTAAAATGATCGCTTGCGGTTTCGCGCCCCATCATCGTCCGCGTTCATAAAACGGCAGCGGCACCACCTGGGCCGGATGTTCCTGCCCACGCACATCGACGGCGAGATGCGTTCCCACTGCCGCGGCCGGGGGACTCACGTACGCCATCGCAATCGGGTGGTTAAACGTCGGCGAGTATGTGCCGCTGGTGACGTTACCCGCTTCTTGATTTCCCAGCAAAATCGTGGCTCCTTCGCGGGCCACCCGTTTGCCCTCCATCTGAATTCCCACTCGCACTCTCTGATGCGAGTTTCGCTGGATGGCCTTGAGTGCTTCCGAGCCGATGAAATCGCGTTCCCGCAAGTTGATCGCAAAGTCGAGTCTCGCTTGAATGGGATTGATTTCCTCGCTCAGTTCATGGCCGTACAGCGGCATCCCCGCTTCCAGTCGCAATGTGTCGCGGGCCCCCAAACCAACCGCTCGGCCACCCACGCTCTCACCGGCCGCCATAATTTGTTCCCAAACTTCCACCACGTTCTCGGCGGGGCAGACGATCTCGCAACCATCTTCCCCCGTGTAACCCGTGCGGCTGACGAAACATTCCACCCCGCACACTTGGGTCACCTGACCCGTGTAGTAGCGGAGCGAAGTCAACTCGCACTCAGCCAAGGGATCGAGCACTTCAATCGCCCGCGGCCCTTGCACGGCAATCATGCCGTAAGTCGAGGTGATGTCCTCGAGCTTTACATCAAATCCCCCAACATGCTCTTCCATCCAGGCGAGCATCTTGGGCCGATTGCTGGCATTGACCACCAGCCCGTAGCCCGACGGCTCGCCGCTCGCGAGCGTGACTTGATAACAGAGCACGTCATCCAGACTCCCCCCCGCCTCGGTGCACACCAGCGAATAGCGAATCTGGTGCGGCTTCATGTCCAGCACCGCGCGGGTGAGCAGCTTGTCGAGATACATGGCCGCGTCGGGGCCATCCACCAGCACGCGGCCCATGTGCGAGATGTCGAACAAGCCGACCGCCGTACGCGTGGCCTGATGCTCCTCAACGATGCCGGTGTATTGGACGGGCATCGACCAACCGCCGAATTCGACCATCCGCCCGCCATGGGCGGAGTGCCAATCAAAGAGGGGAGTGTGAGCCAGTTGGTTATTCGTACTCATGACAAATCCGTTCGAGCCGAGGCGGGCAGAAGCCGTATTCTAACGGTTTAATTGCGCGGTGCCAGGGGCCGACGGAGTCGCCAGGGTGAGTCAAAGATTCAACTTGGGGGAAACATTTTTTTGGGTGGCATGGCCTCGGAGGCCCATTTTTAATTCTTACTGGCGACGTGGCCATGTTTCCCCGAGAGTATCAACGGCTCGGTGTTCCGCGCTTCAAGCTCCGCCGCGCGACCATTTCCCCAAAGCTATTGACGCCATACCGCGGCACCGCCGCCAACTCCTCCAGCGCCCGATCCACCGCCGCAGTGTAGGAATCATCAATCACGGTTTGTTCATCGGTTGCGGTTTCGCCCTCACTCCGGTCACTAACGTTCCCGGCTCGCCAATCAGAAATCATAAATCCTAAATCAGCAATCTCTTCCGACTCCGCACTCTTCACATCATCAATCATAAATCCTAAATCATAAATCTCTTCTCCCTCCCCATACTCCTCCTGCCAAAGCGCCAGATCATCGCCGCTAAACGGCATGGGCGAGCCGCCGCGCTGCCAGAACAAAAAGTCACGGCCATCGACATCGCCGTCGCCGTCGAAATCGCCGGTCGCGGGATTTGTGCTTGTCGTCCCCACGGCCGTGATGCCGGGGGAGAGTTCCCCTTCGCTGTTGCGGGCCCACACGCGCACGGCGACCAGTTGTCCCGGCGTGAGGCCTTCGATGGTGAACGAGTTACCAACGACGGGCACGGCGTCATCCGAAATGTACGGCGCTTCCGTTCCCAAGCGGTAGTCGTACACAAAATCTTGCGTCGTGCCGCCGCCGCTGATGACATCAAAGGTCACTGAGCTCGTGGTTGCCGATTCAACTGTCAGGTCCGCCGGCTTTGGAGGTAACGCAACCGAATAGTCGACGTTGCCGCCGAGGACGTGGACGGAGGTGAAACTAACCACCCCAATCGCATATCGGGCGATCCGATCCACGCCTTCTGCGATATGAACACTGCTAAAACCTATCGGCTCGATGTACTCGAAAGGGAAACTGGCCGCCGAACCATTGGTGAAGTAGGGATTTCCTGCCGAATCGATCATGGTAACACCGAACTGATACGAGAACATATTGCTCGCGAAGAGGTTTTGCTCGGTTTCGTAGAACAGGTTGCCCGAAACATTTCTCATAGTAGCGCCATTTCCGTAAATGGCTGTCGTTGCGTTTAGGAACGTTAATCCGCCAGGATAAGAAATCGTCGTTCCCGATTTTACGATGGCATTGTTCGGATATCGAAAAGTCATTCCGGACCGCATGGCGATATTAGCCGGCCAAAAAGTCGTCGTGGCGTCTTTTATCGTACTACCTGACGAATAAAACCACGTACCGCTTGCCGAGCGCAGCACGGAGCCGTTGTCGTGGTAGTACACGTCGCCGATGCGCAGTGGCGCAGCATTCTGATAACGGGCGCCGTCAGGAATATGTGCGAGATTGCCAACCGGGGCGACATCGGTCACGTCGAAAACTTGCATTTCGGTCTCTGGAACTCGATAGTATTCGCCCCGCAGGAGATCGCCATTGTCGATGTTGATGTAACCGAGCTCGGCGTTGGGTCGGTACCAAACGTGCGAGTTACCGTCGCGGTCGACGGTAAGGATGATGTTTTTGTCGACGGTGTCGTAGACTTGGGCGAACGTGGCGTCGAGGGCACTGGCGATGAGTTGGCCGGTTTGAGTCGTTTGCTGAAGCGCACCGGCCGTCCCCGTGCCGATCACGCCGTACGACAGATCCCCGTCGCCATCCTTCGCGGCGATGCGGAGGCTCACCTTCTGCCCAGGCGCAAGGCCGCTGACCACGTAGTAGTTGTCCGTCGTATCGACGCCGCCCGAGACATCGCCGGGCGCGGAGACACCGTCGGCCCAGGCGACGCGGTAGCCGGTGGGGGTGCCGCCGCCCGAGGCCCACGAGAAGTAAAGCGTGGTGGCGTCGATGAAGATCACTTCCAGATCGACCGGGTCGGGCGGCAGGTCAAGGTACGTGATGTCGAAGCGAGTCACGTAGGCACCGAACGCGCCGCCCACGTCGTCGACGATGGCGATGGTGGTGTGCGAGTCGACGTACGACACATCGGTGCGGACTTCGCTCGCGCCAACCGTGTTGGTGCGGGTGTAGGGGGCGAAGGAGAGGTCGCCGTTTTCGTTGCGGACCGTACCGTCGGCCTCGACCATCACGCCCCCCGTCGGATGGTAAAGGGTGTTGCCCGTGCGGAGTTCCACGCCGCCCTCATAAAAATAGTCGCCGCTGCCGTCCTGGAGCGATTGGCCGGTGGCGTAGTTGAGCGTGCTGCCGTTCTGGAACGTGGTGCCGCCGGCGTAGAACAGCGACGAGCCGTTGCGAAGCGCCACGCCATTGGGATGAAATGCGTCCGCGCCGGTAAGGAGCTGGTTGCCGTTGGACCAGAACCAGTCGCCGGCGGAGAAGAACGTGGCCCCGGCATCGTACGACCAGTCGCCGCCCGAGCGCATGATCGAGCCGTCCCTATGATAGACGGTGAGTCCGCCGTCCGCAATGATCGGCTGGCCGTTGGAGTAGGTCACGCCGGCCAGATCGCTGACATTGCCGTTGGGCGTGGCGTCGAGGACGAAGACGCTGCTCGTTTCCGGTAGGAAAAAATCCCCGAACAGCAGGTCGCCGGTGGCGGGGTCGATATAGCCCAATTCATCGTTGGCGTGATAGAAGATTTTGGTGTTGCCCACCGCGTCGGCGGTGAGGACGGTCACTTCCTCGCCAGTGACGCGGTAGGTTTGGGCAAAGCTATCGGCAAATGTGTCGCCAATGATCGCCAGCAGCCGGCGGTCTTCGAGCGGCTCGATCCGCAGCTTCCGCCGAAAAGTTTGCAGCCGATGAGATTCTCGCTTGCTCATAATGCCCCCCTGAAAAGCAATGAAACCAAACGCCCCGTGCGAAATAACTCACGTATCATAACCGAGAATGCGGGCCCTTCAAAATGAATTTTCAACGGCAAAAACGGCGAGCGGGGGACATAAGTCCCCTGCAGTTTCGCCCCTATCGGCAAGCCGCCGTATTCAGCCACGGACAATACACGGATTTTCGTAAATTAGCTCTCAGCTATTAGCCTTCAGCCATCAGCCAGACCAAGACTTTCTGACTGAAAGCTTGATGGCTGACGGCTGACAGCTTTCCGTGTTTATTCCGTGCCAATCCGTGGCCAACAAAGAAGGGGCTGGGAATTAGGATTCGGGGGCTGGTCAGCCAACGTATCTCCAGCCCCTAGACCCCAACCCCCAATCCCTTTCGTGGCGAAAGTTTTGTGTCGAAATTGTGCCAGACGTTGTGCAATGGGGAAACCGCAAGCTTGTGGTGCTAGCCAGTCTGCGAAACGGCGGGTTTAATTGTAATCTGTCAATTTGCATCATTTCGCGCGAAGATTGCCATGCCTTCCAAGTCGAAGAAACGCAAACAGCCCGTGGAACTTGTGCCGCTTGAGTCGAGATCGAGCGAATCGCTGACCGTCGCGTGGACGGTGACAATTACCACGCTGCTGTTCTGCAATCTGGCGATTGTGGCCGCGCATTATTTTTCGCCGCAATATCCCGACAACGACGGCCTGCGGCTGATGAAAGAGATGCTGTTGATTGCCGGTAGCACGCTGGGGGTGATCTCGCTCGCGCTATTGCCGATTGTATATCGAGTGCGCACCGTGGCCCCGCCGACGGGACTCGCTGTGTTCGGTGCGTGTTTGGCCGCCGCGCCGGTGTTGGCGCTTGTCGTGCGGAGCTTGCTCACGTAGCCGAGTTTCTCCGAAACTCGGTTTGAAAAACGTCAGTTTTGGAAAAACTGACCTACGTGGTTGTGCGGATTAGTTCCCACTGGAAAATCCCGACGAGCGATTTGGCGTCTTCGATCTCACCGGCGAGGGCCATCGCGACCGCTTCGTCCCAGGGCACGATGAGGTTGTCGATGTCTTCGCCGGCTTCGCGGGCCGTTGGCCCCGGCGTGAGCCCTTCGGCGACGAACAGATGCATGCGTTCGTTGAGAATTCCGGGGGACATGAAAAACGAGGGCAACTTGGTCCAACGCTCGGCCGTATAGCCGGTTTCCTCTTGCAATTCGCGTTTGGCGGTTTCCTCGGGGGGCTCATGATTGTCGATCGTGCCGGCGGGGAGTTCGACGAGCGTTTTGTTCACCGCGATGCGGTCGTTGCGAATCAGACAGACGCGGCCCCCCTCCACGAGCGGGATAATCGTGACCGCCCCCGGATGAATGACCACTTGGCGCGTGACGGTTTGCCCATCGCGCAAAGTTTGCATGTGCTCGACCACGCGAAAGCGGCTGGCCTGCAACAACAGCTTTGGTTCTTCACTCATGGAGAATTCTTAAAAGTAGATGCTAGTGGCTGGCAAATTTCGCACATTTTTCGGCAAAGTGGACCCAGGTTTGCCGTTTTCCTTGACCCTTGTTAGGATACCTACAAGAGAGTTCGGCCGTCTATTCTCAATCGATCGCGAGTACGGGCTTTCTTGGGAACTTATTTCTCATTAACTTACTGAGTTTGGGACTTGTTGAGTTTGGAGCCACCAGCGAGCGGCCTTCAAGATGAATTCAGCACATGGAAATTGGAGTCTGTGTATCGGTCGCTGGCGGGAAGCGGAAGTGCGGCTGCACATATTGTTTCCCTTGGTAGCGTTAAGCGCCTTGTTCATTACCCGCAATGTCGAGCACGTCGACGAACGGCTCGTCGGTTGGGCACTGCTGGTGCTGCTGGTGAGCGTGGCCCTGCATGAACTGGCACGACTATTGACGGCATTGCGAGTGGGGGGGCAAGCTTCGACAATCGTGCTCGGTCCGCTCGGCGGACTTTCCAAGGTGCAACTTCCGGCCGATCCTCCGGCTCATCTGCTCACGGCGATGGCGGGTCCGATTGCGTCGTTTGCCATCTTGGTTGTGGCCGCGTGTGGTTTAGCTTTGAGCGGCAATCGCGACGTGCTGCGGCTCTTCATGAGTCCGTCGGAATTGGAACTTGCTTTTCCGCACCTGGGTGCTCACTTTATCTCGTGGGAGCTACTCGCCCTGTTGATCGTGTGGATCAACGGCTTGCTGTTGCTGATCGACTTGCTGCCGATGGATCCCTCGGCGGGGGCGGAAATTCTGCGTGGCGTGCTTTGGCCCGTGGTGGGGCGCAGTTCCGCGACCACGGCGACGTCGCACATCGCGCTGGGAATGGCCGTGTTCTTTGCCGTATCGGCAGTGCTGGTGGCCTACGCCAACGTGCCCGCCACGATCATGCCGGCATGGTTCCCCCTGGCAACGGTTGCGGTGTTGCTGCTCTATGGGGGACGCGGCACGGTGGCGGCGCGGCAATACGACGTGGGCTTGGCGATCGACGAATTCGATTCCGACGACGAAGAATGGCTCGCCGCCGATTGGGTGGAAGAGGATCGCGAAGCCGTGTTGGTGGAACATCTGCAAGACAAACAGCAGGAAGCGTTGGACCGCAAGCGCCGCGAGCAGGAAGCGAATGAAGACGCGCGGGTGGACGACATTCTCGCTCGACTGCACGAAACGAGCTTGGAAAGCCTTTCGGAAGAAGAACGCGCGTTTCTCAAGCGCGCGAGCCGCCGCTATCAACAGCGCCGTGGCGGTGCCGGCAACGACCGGGAATTGTAAGCGGCGTTATGCTTTCGCCCGATAATCTTTGGCGCTGAGCGGCGGCACCACTTCGGCTTGTCCCGCTGCGCTCTGCAATTTGGTGCCAACATCATTTGAACTGCGCCGCACGAAAGCAAGTGCCGTGGGCCCCGCGAATTGGGGAGACCAAGTGCTTGTTGTGACGGCGCCGACTTCTTGTCCACCAGATGTCAGTTTCATGCCAACGCTGAGCAGTTGCGCGCCGGCAAATTTCACGAGAACAAGCTTCTTGTTCACGTGCCCCAGCGCATCAATGCGGGCGATGGTCTCTTGCCCCAAGTAGCAGCCCTTCGTGAAGCTGATCGCCTGGCGGTTACGGTCGATTTCCTGCGGCAAGTGCGATTCATCGAAATCCGTGCCGAAAAGCGGCCAGCCTGATTCTACCCGCAAGGCGGTCCAAGCGGGTGAGCCGGTGTCGACAATGGGGAGTGCCTCGAAAGAATGGCTCGCTGCGTTGGCGGTGCGTACCAGAAATCCGCCTGGCCAAAGCAAATCGCACTTCACAACCAGATCGGCAGTCACACTGACATTCGCGGCGCGTGGACCCACGACATAATTCCAGGTATGATCGGCCGCCACATCCGCAAGTTGCACGTCTTCGCGAATGATATAGCGGTCCAAATGCTTAATAATGTGCTCGGCCTGACCGGGAACCGTCAATAGTTGCAGGCGATCCGCTGCCGCCATGACCAACACATGGGCGAGAATTTTTCCTTTGACATCAGTGCAGAAGGCCTCGCAAGAGTGACCTGGCTCGAGACGGCGAATGTCGTTCGAGCACATGTTGTGCAAAAATGTGACGCGATCCTTGCCCGTGAGTTGGACCTGCGTCCAATCAATGAGTGAAATGACGCCACAAGCGGTGGTGAGTGCATGGTTATCGGCTTGCCAGTCGGTGTTAAAAGTCATGGCACAAATTTCGGTTCAAGATGCTGGGCCTCTTCCAACACAATGCAGCGTCGATAGCTACTGACCAAGCGCTCAAGTTCCTGGTCGGATTCAATCGGGGCGAAGCCGAGGCTTTCCACCATTGCGCCATCCAACTGACTCTGGAGATAAATCGTGCCCCGCTGCAGATGTCGGCAGATTCTGAGCGTGGCCGCGCTGTCGGCAAAGGTATCTTTAAGCAGCTTGCGCTCGACGTCGGCCAAATCTTGGGCATAGCGTAATCGCTTTCCCGAAGGCCCCGGGCGCGTGGCGATTTCTGAGCAGATGGCAATCGCCCCGCCGGGTTCCAAGAGTTCATCGGCACTGGCGAGCGCGCGACTGAGATTCTGCCACGTTTGTTGGGCGTCATCTCCCACGATTTTCGCGACAATCAAATCCGCCCGTTGCGAAACATCCCTCGACCAAACTTCGCGGTACTGGGCGAGAGCAGCCGGGGCAATTCCTGCCGACGCACCACAGCAAAACGCCGCGATCTGGCCTTGCGGACCGGGAATCACTTGCAGCGCCAAGCCAACGCCGAGCATCCAATCGCATTCACGAATTTCACCCGCAAGCTTTTTCCGTGCCACACTCGTTTCGTGGAAACTGGGCGAACGAAACCGGCCCAAGGTTTCTTGATCGGAAAACTGGGGGAACAACATTCCCCAAGGATGTCGGTCAAACTCACTCCCCCGCACAGGACCGATGGGAATCACCAAATCGGCATCGCACAACACGCGATTGAGACGCAGGGGCAGGCCGGCCCCGGTCACACCCAAGAGCGCCAAGTGTTCTTCGTCATCCGGCGCGTGGACGATGAAGTTGATCTCATCGCCGGCGAATTCACGCAATTGTTTTTGTACGGCTTGATCGCTAGCAAACTCGGACGATAGCAAGAGCGTGATGGACGACCTATCCACGCCGGCGTGTTCGAGCGCCGCGAGTGTGCCCGCGATCACCTGCAGTAGGCATGGTGGGGCGTGGTCGACGGCAACCACGACGGTATCTCCCGGAACTGTCGCACTCGCCAATTGGGGGTAGTCGAGCGGATGGGCAAAGGCTTGCTGTACTTCGTGAGCGATGTTGTGCTCGACAATGATCGACGCACTGCTGCCGCGCACGGTGACAATCGCATCTCCCACGAGGTCACAGGTCTTATTATTATCGTTGGAAAGCTTCATTTGTGATTGGCTGGCAGCCTAGGCCGTCCGCGCGGTGTGTGTTATGTTGATTCTCTTACGCCATTGGCGCAGTGTCCTCCCGATTGGTCAAGGGGTCGCCGCCGAGGGCGAGTTTCTCGGCATGAGTTGAATTCTCGAGGGCTGATTCTACCATGTCGCGATTTTCTCACAGCTTTGGCGTGGTGACCCTTTTGGTGTCGACAATTTGTCTGTTGGCATGCAGCGAAGCGAAATCGCCTCGGCTAAGCAAGCCGTCTCAGACTCAGTCTATCACTCCGGAGGAGTTGCTCACCAAGCTGCGCGCCACCTATGCCGACGCCAAGTCTTACTCCGACAATGCGACTCTCGTCGAACGTGGGGTAAGCCGCTCGCGGGGGACGATCACCGAAATCCCGTACACGCATTTGTCGCTCTTGTTCGCGCGGCCGAACCGCTACGCGATTTCTTACGAGGACGCGATTGCCAGCAGCCAGGGCAGCACCAAGTACCGCGTGGTTTCCGATGGCAATCGGGTTCGCTCGTCGGCAAGTGAATTGCCTCATCAAATTCACGAAGCG
>JBGTMM010000697.1:0-3739 GCA_041743635.1 Bythopirellula sp. | reverse complement strand
TGGGCCATGTTTCGCCGAGCGAAGTGGGCCACGCGAACGCCCATGGCCTCGGGACGATTGACGACGATGCTGCCGAAGCTCGGGCGATAGAAGAAACTTTGGGCGATGTGCCGGTGACGGCTCTTAAAGGTTTTTTGGGCAATAGCGGAGCTTCTTGCGGGGCGGTGGAGTTGGCGGTCAGTTTGCTATCCATGGAGAAAAACGTCGTGCCGCCGACCTTGAATTGTGAGGATCCCGCGTTTCCCCTCAATGTCGCGACGAACGTGCGATTCGCTCGCTCACCGGCATTTTTGAAGCTCAGCCATAAGTCCACTGGCCAAGCGGTGGCCCTGTTAGTGAGCGCGGAGTCATTGCCGTAAACCGTTAGATCCCGTTGCCATGCTTGGCAATTAAAGTCCGCCGTTTCGTCGCCTGAAACTCCGCGCTAAACCGCAAGCGTAAATCAACATGGTTGCGCTGGTCGGTTCTGGCACTGCGTTCAAACCCGTAATCGCGCCCGTCCCGAATTCCTGTTGCCATTGGAGAAAGTCACGGCCATCGCTGTCGCCGTCTCCATCCGCATCGCCGTTGGCGTTAACACTGTAGGCACCTTTCCACACGGCGAGGTCGGCACCATTGACGATCCCGTCCCCCGTGAAGTCGCTGCCGGTCGTAGTTTCTAGCAAAAATCTGGAATGAAGGACGGTCGAAATTTGTTGCGTGGTGAGTTGATCACTTGTGCGATTATTGGACATCAGATTGGCGCTGCCGGTTGCGGCATGACTTAGCCCCAAATTGTGACCAATTTCATGAGCGATAAGGCTGGCCACTTTGTCACGATTGATAACATTGGTGAACAAGCTGTCTCCGACAAACGCAGTAATGCCATTGCCCTCAATAACTGCATGACCCCTTACACTGAGTTGACTTACAAGAGGAAAGCCTGGAACGATATTCACAAAGACCATGTTAACGACACGCGGATCGGGATGGAGCTTGCCTGCCGCAGAGGCATTGTTGAAAATCAAACCGAGATCCGCCTCTGGTCGCGTTCCGAGGATGCTGTTCCCTTGCAGGGCGAATGTGTTGGCATAGGGCGTAACCGTGGGCAAAAAACGAATGTCGATGCCGGCCTGTTTCCAGATTGTATCGATACGCGTTTTGATCGCCTCAGACTGCGAAGAGTTGCCGAAGAGGGTAGCGGGCAGCGTTCCATTCGTGAGAGAGGCACGAATGATTTGCACGTCCAGGCGATGAGTGATCGGCCGGGGAGGATTGACAACAAAGGCCGCCGAGGCGGAAGTGACGAGTCCAAACAACGCCGTAAAACTCACCAACCAGCGCTGGCCACTCGAAGTGAAACTTGCCATGCAAAACCTGTAATCAACGGGACAAGTACGCGATGCCGCTGGGTTTCGAGCCAGCGTGTAGCCGGAGAAATATGGACAATTTACATCAAGCCTGTCAAGAGCCAGCAAGGAATCTCGATTTGCTAGCGATGATCAGCCGCGGCGCATGGCCCGGTCGATATCGCGTTGCATGTCCTGCTTTTTCATAGTCTCGCGCTTGTCGTAGAGTTTTTTGCCTTTGCAGATGCCCAAAAGCACCTTGGCCCGGCCCCCCTTGAAATACATCCTCAATGGCACAAGTGTGAGATTCTTCTCGAAGGCCTGGTCGGCAAACTTGCTAATCTCGCGGCGATGGAGCAACAGCTTTCGCCGCCGCTTGGGGACGTGATTCATGGCGTGCGAGAACTTGTATTCCTGGATGTCGCAGCCCACGAGCCAGACTTCCCCTTTGTCAACACGAGCATAAGCCTCTTCCAACGAGAGCTGGCCGCTGCGCAGGCTTTTGACCTCACTCCCCACCAGCATGATGCCACACTCCAGTGTGTCGAGCACGGTGTAGTTGTGGCGGGCCTTGCGGTTCTCGGCGATTGTTTTTTCGTTCTTGTCGTCGCCCTTTTTGGCCGACGGTTTGTCTTTCTTCTGCTTAGCCGTGGCTGTGTCTCCTTAAGAGAAGTGAGACAGGCATTATAGCAAGTGTGAGCCGTAGCGTCCTCGCCCCCGATTGTCGTCAACGGCGGGTAAATGTATCGGCTCGGGGCAAGCCGGCTCGCTCAGCGCATAAAAACGCGATTTGAGGACGCCAGAGGGAGGCAGAAGAGCGTACCTCAAATCGCGGAAGCTGACTTTAACGCTTCGGGGCAAAAGGAAGCGATGTTATTAAGGGCAGTTATTCGCTCAGGGGTGGAGTAGCATTTGTCGAAGTGATATTCGGAAATAAATTGCCCAGTGAACCCGTGGTTCCTAATGAACCCAGCACCGGTGACTGTGGCTTTGTTCTTTTGTTTGCCTGATCGTCGTCAAAGAGGCATTGCAAATCGCTGTGCAATTCCACGCACTGCAGATAGCGTTCGCGGACTTCATCGTTGGCCATTAACTTGCTCAAACGCTGGGAATCGAGGGCATCGATGTTCTCGTCCAATAACCCCCAGATTAAGGCTTCGGCTTCATCTAAAAGCTGCTGGGTGGTTTGCTCCAGCGAACGGTCATCGGTTGCCATGTTTTTCTTCTCACTGTTTGAGGGAGACAGAATCGCAATTTACGTGCCGATGTACAAAATCAGACAAACTCCCGCCAGTGCAGTTAACTTGGGAAAATCATCATTGCGAATTGCTTAATCTGTTAGCACAGCCACTGCAAAAATTGGGCAGTGCGGCGTTGAAGAAATCGCGACTTCGCGCAAGTTCGTGCTAGCGGGCACGAAAAGAAAAAATACGGTGGCCCTCGGGTGAACCCGGAAAAACCCGAGGCTAGCGCCTACGGCTCACTCTTCGTCGCAGCCGCAGCCTGTGTCACAGGCATGAGAGGCGCTCTCGTCGATCTCCTCAGCGGTCGCGGGGCGGACGTCGTGCACCTTGACGTCGAAAATGAGGGTCTCGCCGGCCAGCGGGTGGTTGCCGTCGATCACGACCACGTCATCGTCGAAATCGACTACCGAGACGACCATTTCCTCTTCGTCTTCGTCGGTCATGCTAAATTGCATGCCGAGTTCTAATTCCTCGGGATTCTCAAATTCCTCGCGAGGCAGCTCAAGGCAAAGCTCTTCGTAACGTTCGCCATAAGCGTCGACGGGTTCAACGGTGACTTGAAAATGATCCCCCGCCGAGCGGCCTTCGAGGGCCTGTTCTAAACCAGGAATGATTTCTTGCATGCCATGCACGTAAGTCAGTGGGCCGTCATCGCCGGTGCTGTCGAGTTCTTCGCCTTCTTCGTCGGTGAGTCGATATTCGATGGCGACGAAACTATGTTTGGCAATGCGCATCGCGGAATCCTCGGCACATAAAAAATCCCCCTCGCCAGCGGTCTGCCGACGAGGGGGCCGATTGTTGATTTAAGCAGCGGTCACCGTCTTCATGGCCGCGAAGCCCGCCTTGGTCAGGCTATAGCCACCCTTGAAACTCTCTTGCAAGAGAAAATCTCTTTCAGTGAGTTGTCGCAAAGAGACTTTATGCTTTTCCCATAGTGGCCCCTGAAAACAAAGCATCTCGCCCTGCCCGATGAGGAACTGACGAAACACTTTAAGGACCGACTGCTCGGAGGCAGATAGCATGGATTTCTCCGCGATAAAGGAAAGTAAAAATCGCCGGCTTGGTTGGCTGAGGGAGTCGGCTGTTAGTAGCGTCGTCCGCCGCCACCACCACCACCGCCACCGCGACCACCGCCGTAGCCACCACCGCCACCTCCGCCGCCGCGAC
>JBGTMM010000696.1:0-4028 GCA_041743635.1 Bythopirellula sp. | reverse complement strand
GTCTCATGGCAGCGGCTTTTATTCGCGCGAAGACTTTATCGATATCTTGCGGTACGCGGCGGAGCGGCATATCGAGGTGATCCCCGAAATCGATCTGCCAGGGCATTCTCGAGCCGCGATCCGAGCGATGGACGTTCGTCGCCAACGACTCTTGACACAAGGATTGAAAAAAGAAGCGAATGAATATTTGCTGCACGACCCCGACGATGCCTCGCAATATGAGTCGGTGCAGATGTGGAACGATAATGTCGTCAACGTCTGCCAAGAATCGACCTTTGCGTTCGTCAAGCACGTGCTGACGGACATTCGCAGCATGTACGCCGAAGCAGGTCTCGTTCTCAAAACGATCCATCTCGGTGGCGACGAAGTGCCCGAGGGCGTTTGGGACGACTCACCGGTGTGCCGCGAGAAATATCAATCCGTGGAAGGAGATCCCGCGTCATTCGGCAAAGAAGCCATGGCGGACTTTTTCCAGAGAATTTATCAGTCGTTCTCCGCTGAGAACGAAATCGTGACGGCAGCCTGGGAAGAAGTGTTCCTCAACGACGTGCGGAAGTCGCAGTTCGTCAACGATTCGTCGCGGAACCGTTTTCTGGGACCTGCGTTCCAGTGCTATGTCTGGAATAACGTGTGGGGCTGGGGACAGGAAGACGTGGCGTACCGACTGGCCAATGCGGGCGTGAATGTGGTCTTGTGCAATGCGACTCATCTCTACTTCGACTTGGCTTACAACAAAGACCCCCAGGAACCGGGATATTACTGGGCAGGATTTGTGGAGACCAAGACGGCCTTTTCTTTTGCACCTCTAAACTACTTGGAAAAGACCAGCCACGATATTTATGGGCACCCAATCGCCTGGGAAAGTATTAACCGGCGCGTGCGGCTCACTGAGGAGGGCAAGCAGCACATCCTCGGCATACAAGGACAATTATGGGGCGAAAACCTCAAAGGCCCAGAACGCCTGGAATACATGGCCTTGCCAAGATTGATTGCACTTGCCGAGCGGGCTTGGGCCACGGAGGCTCAGTGGATCATTGATGAGAACCCCGAGACTTGGCCCGAAAAATTCCGCCAAGCGTGGAGTGATTTTGCCAGGCAACTCGGCAGCCGAGAACTGCCCCGACTCGACTATTTACAAGGTGGTTTTCAATATCGCATCCCCGACGCGGGGGCTGTGATCGAAGACGGGGTTTTGAAAGCGAATGTCGCTTTCCCTGGGCTTGCGATTCGCTATACCACAGACGGCAGCGAGCCCGATGCGAATTCGCAGCTATACACCAAATCCATCAGCGTGGGGAACACGGCTCGCGCTAAAGTGTTCGCCTCCAACGGGCGTGGTGGTCGATCATGCACGATTCAGGAGCAAGTCTTTCGAGTGAATTGAGCCTAATTCGCTCTCCAATCGCTGTCAGATTTGCCCACCCTATGGTCTATTAAAGGTTGTTTTGAACAGAGAATTTCGAACAAGAGAGTGCAACAGTATGTTTTCCATCAATAAGTTTATACGTATTGCCAGTTTTGTCCTTGGTGCCGCATGGCTAAGCATCAGTTCCACCCGCGCGGTTGAGCTCGTGGGCTACGTGCCTTATTACAGATTGAATAGCAACTATCTGAACAATACGCTCCCCGATCAGCTTTCGCTCTTGGATGAGGTTCGCTACTTCGGGCTGACCGTCAATAGTTCCGGCGGGATCTCCTCACTCGAGGGAAGCCTTACCTCGCAAAAGAACAACATCGCTGCTATCAAAAGCATCATCGAAGGTCTCCCCGTCGGCCAACGTCCACGACTCGACATTACCTTGGGAGGCGCGGACGTGGATGGCGTGTTCTCCAGCATTGCGGCAAGCTCTTCATTGCAAGCAACCCTTGCTCAAAACATTGCCGCTTTGCTCAACGAAACAGGGGCGACCGCGGTGGACATCGACTGGGAGCATCCTGGTCCTAATGGCCCTTTTGCCGGTCCACCCGTTGAAATATCGACGACTTACCCCGCGCTGCTCAAGCGAATTAAACAAGAAGTTGGAGCCAACAAGCGCGTTTATGCCACGGTTGATCCTTCAGTGGTGATTAACAACAATGTGCTTTCGGGACCCGATGCCATCGATGGTATTTCTCTGATGACGTACGACTTGGGTTGGTGGAACGATTCTAGTAATCCCAACGATCGTGAGCATTCGCTGCACGAGTATGTTGAAGATTCAGTTGATGCTTGGACAGATCCCCTCAGCGCGAACACCCAGCGCCCTCACGTGTGGAGCAGTGCCTCGTGGGGAAATAACGTGCCTGCGGACAAGCTTGGCGTCGGCCTGCCCTTTTACGGGAGAAATATCTTCACGGACGCCGCCTACACCTATGCGGAGTTGGTGACGAGCGGCACGCCTACGGGCAACGGTTACTACACGCTGGGTGGCCAGTCGATTTGGATTCCCGACCAAGCCGACATCGAAGATCGTATTCAACTAGCTCATGACGAAGGGTTGCAGAATGTTTTCATTTGGGAGCTGGGCCAAGACCTGCATCCGACCAACCCGAACTCCATGTTAAAAATCGCCGCGGATAAACTCGCCAGTTTGACGCTCGTACCGGGAGACTTTAACGGTGACACCTTTGTGGATGGAACCGATTTGGCGCAATGGCAAGGCGGCTATGGCATCAACAACGAGGGCGATGCCGATGGCGACGGCGACTCCGATGGCAGGGATTTTCTCATCTGGCAACGGAATTTTAGCCCCGACAATGAGGTGTTGACTGCCGCAGCCACCGCAGTGCCCGAGCCGAGCTCAGCGCTGCTGATACTTTGGGCGGGTTGCTTGTTGCTTAACAGAAGGCGATAAACCTTGGCCAAGAGCGCATGCCCTGGCAAACGAATCCGTTTTATCCCAAAAGGGTGGCTTCTTGACAACTTCGAGCACTTCCTTTTTTCCCGTGCTGTTTGCCGTTGAGCTTGCGGGGATCGACTGGGCAATCATCGCCATCTTCTTCGTGATGGTGATCGGCATTGGCGTGTCGGCCACAAAAAGCGCGGGGGAAAGTTCCTCGGAATTCTTTCTGGGCGGGCGCAACATGCCATGGTGGTTGTTGGGCACTTCCATGGTAGCGACTACGTTTAGCGCCGATACGCCCAACCTCGTGGCGGGCATGGTTCGCGAGGGAGGGGTGTCGAAAAACTGGGCTTGGTGGGCCTTTTTGATCACCGGCATGGTGACGGTTTTCATCTACGCCAAGCTTTGGCGTCGCAGCGAGGTGATGACCGACCTCGAGTTCTACGAACTTCGTTACGGTGGCAAGCCCGCCTCGTTCCTACGGGGCTTTCGCTCGATTTACCTGGGCGTATTCTTTAACGTGCTCATCATGGCCTCGGTCACGCTGGCGATCATCAAATATGGCTCGCTCATGTTCGCCGCCGAAAAGTGGGAGTGCGTGCTTTATGGATCGATTGGCGTGGTGATCTATGCCACGCTGGGGGGATTGAAAGGCTGTATCTGGGCGGACTTTTTTCAATACACCTTCTCCATGGCGGGCGCCGTCATTGCCGCGGTCTTTGCCGTCGACATCGCGGGAAAATTCGCCGCCACGAAGGGTGTTGAAAGCGGCGCGATTTCCAGCGATCAAGCCGCGGAGTTTGCTCGCTCGTATTCGTTGTCCGATCTGCTGCACGAAGCTAATGTGGCAGACAAGACCAGTATCTTTCCCGACTTTTCTGACCCCAGTCAATTCGTTCCTCTGTTGCTCATCCCCGTCGCTGTCCAGTGGTGGTCCGTTTGGTATCCCGGCGCTGAACCTGGCGGCGGAGGCTATATTGCCCAGAGGATGTTGGCCGCGAAGGATGAGAAAAATGCGATCGGTGCGACGTTGTTTTTCAATTTTGCTCATTATGCTTTACGCCCCTGGCCGTGGATTATCGTGGCTTTGGCCTCGCTAGTGTGCTTTCCCTCTATTGCGGATATGAAAGCGGCCTTCCCGCATGTCGACGACTCGGTGCTCGCCCACGACCTCGCCTATCCGGCGATGGTGTCGATGCTGGGTCC
>JBGTMM010000695.1:0-3308 GCA_041743635.1 Bythopirellula sp. | reverse complement strand
AATTAAGAACGCCAAGGTCATTCCCGTTGGTGCGCTTGCGCTGGTGATCGACAAGTCAGGCTCGATGAGCGGCGAGAAGCTGAATCTCAGCCTCGCCGCGGCCCGTGAAGCAATCAAGATGATGGGGCCGCGCGATTTCATCAACGTCGTTGCCTTCGACGAAATGCCGTACAACGTCGTGCCGCTCGAACGTGTGGGAAACGGCCGCAATGCCCTCGCGCGGGTGTCGCGGATCACCATCGGCGGGGGGACCAATTTGTATCCCGGCATGAAGATGAGCTATGAATCGCTCAAGCAGGCCGACGCGGCGGTGAAGCACATGATCGTGCTGACCGATGGCATGACCCCCGAGGCGGAATTCACCGAACTTTGCCGACAAATGCAGAAAGACAAGATCACCGTGAGCGCTGTCGCCGTGGGGCCGGACGCCGATCGGGCGCTGCTAGCCAGAATTGCCTCGGTGGGGAAAGGCAAATTCTATGCTGCCCCAAATCCCCGCGTGGTGCCACGAATTTTCATGGTCGAGGCGCGCAGAATCGCCACTCCCGTGATTCGCGAGTTGAGCCCATCGGTCGCGCCGCAGCGGATTGCCGATCATCAAATGCTCACGGGCATCGAAGGTGCGTTTCCGCCACTGGCGGGCTTTGTGCAAACCACCGTGAAGGAAAACTCGCTGGTCGAGGTGCTGCTGCGTTCGCCCGTGCCGGCCATCGAGAAAAACGCGACCGTGCTGGCCACGTGGACCTACGGTTTGGGCAAAGCCGCCGCGCTCACAACCGATGCCGGCAGTTTGTGGGCCGGTTCGTGGAAAAATTGGGACAACTACGAGAAATTTTTCTCGCAGCTCGTGCGTTGGTCGATGCGACCCGCCGGCGAGCAAGGAAATTTCACAATCGCCACTCAAACCACTGATGGCCGCATACAAGTCGTGATCGATGCGATTGACGACCAGGATGAATTTGTGAACCAACTGAGTTTGTATGGTAGCGTGGTCGACCCCGAGCTGAAACCCTTACCGCTCACTGTGGAACAAACTGCCCCGGGACGCTACGTGGGAGAGTTCGCTGCGAGCGATCCCGGTAGCTACTTTGTCACAATCGCAACGCCCAGCGGCTCGATGATGCGTGCGGGAGTCAACGTCGCCGCGTCGCGGGAGTATGGCGACTTTCAAATCAATCTGCCGCTGTTGGAACGCTTGGCGAGCAGCACGCCAGAAGGAGGCGTGCCGGGACAAGTGGTGGGCACTGTGGGAGATTTCCCTTTTGCCACGACTGCGGGAAACAAATTCGCCCAAGACTTGGATCCCTTCCGCCGCGACTTGCCCCCAGCAGTGACCAGTCGCGATATGTGGCCGCCATTGGTGGTGGCCGCGTGCGTGGTGTTCCTCAGCGACATTTTCATTCGCCGTGTCCAGCTTGATTTCACGGGCCTGGGTGTCAGACTTTCAAGTTTGCTTGCGCGTCGTAAACTGGTGGAGGCACCGGCGACGCTCGCGCGTCTTTCCGCGAAGAAGGCCGAGATTCGCCAGCGTTATCAACCGCCTGCCGTGGAGGCTCCGCCGGTGGCTATCGCCAGAACTGTTCAAGAAGTTTCTGCCGCGAAACCGCAAGCGAGGGGGTCGGCCGAACCCCACGAATCACCCGTGGAGGAAAGCATGACATCGCGGTTGCTGGCAGCGAAGCAGGCCGTGAAGGACAATCGTTGGCGGCGGGAGGACTCCTAGCGCGTGCCGATTTCTTTGGCCGGGTTGCCGCCGACAATGGTGGCGGCGGCCACGCTTTTAACGACAACACTTCCCGCGGCGACAATCGCATTGGCATTTACTACCACACCACCAAGCAATGCCGCCCGCGCACCAATCCACGAACCGGTATGCACGACAATCGGCTTGGCCAACAAGTTGAACGTCGGCGAGCGGTGATCGTGGCTGCCAGTGCACAAATAAGCATACTGCGAAATGCAGACGTGGTTGCCGATTCTCACATCGTCGATGTTATCAATCCACACGTTCTGCCCAATCCAGCAGTGATCGCCGATCGCGAGCCGCCAAGGATACTTGATTCGCACATGCGGCTTGAAGTTTACCCCTCGCCCGATTTTCGCACCGAACAAACGCAGCAGCCACGACTTGAAGCCACTCACGGGAAGCCAGCCGCTTTCCAGGAAAAACAGACTGCAGTAGTACCACAAAGTGCGCACCAGGAGGCCGCGTCCTGGATCGTAGTCCGGATTCTTAAACGCGCTAAGATCGCACAGCGGGCGATCCGCATCGTTGCTGGAACTTTCGTTGGTCATATCCTTGCTTGACTCTCCGCGGCGTGTCGAATCGTGTCTCGATACATTTGCTCGTAGCCTGCCAACGCTTTTTCTTCGGCAAGCCAGTTTTTCACATACTCGCGGCCTTGCTCGCCGAGTGCATGGCGCTTCTCTGCGTTGCTGAGAATTTCCGCAATCGCACGAGCGAGTTCCGGTGGTTGATTGTTCACTATGGTCGCCCCCGCCTCGGCTAGTTCCCGCCAAATGTCGGTTCCCCGCGTTGTCACCACCGGCGTTCCGCACGCAAGCGCTTCGGGCAGGACCAAGCCAAAATTCTCTTGATGGGTCGGCAAGACAAACACGTCGGCCAGTTGATACAAGGATAGCTTAACCGGACCGCGAACCATGCCCAAAAAATATGTCGAATCATTCACTCCCAACTGACTGGCCAATTGCTTAAGTTCACAAAGGTAAACCTTGTCGCCAGGCCCGGCAATCAACAAATCGGCCTCGAAGCCCTGAGACTTCAACAAGCTGGCGGCTCTCAGCAATAAGTCGACGCCTTTTTTGGGATGCAGGCGGCTTAGAAATAGAATCTTCTGTCGAGGCGAATCAAGCTGGGGAAATGCCGCGAGTGCCGGTCCCGGTCCGGGTAAGTTTTTATACGGCGTGAGGTCCATCGCACAAGCTTGCACCACCGACAAATACTTGCCGGGAATCCAAGGCAGTGCCTGTTCCCTTTCCGCAGCGGCCGTGAAATGTACCGCACTCGCATTGCGAAACAGACGGCGGCCACCCCAGGCTAAGTAGGCGCGCTTCTTGGCACCTTTTTGTCGCATGCTGTAATCATCCAACATGCCATGGACGGTTACCACGTAGGGCATCTGCTTGCGGTGGAGCAGGGTCGATAATTGGAGATTGCTTAATTCCCAGGGGGTGTGCAGATGCACGACGTCTGCCGCATCGAGAACCTGCTCGAACTTCTCCAGGGCGTGTGTGCTGAGAAGGGCTCGTAACCAAGTTGAACTCGGCAATTCCAAGAGCCGCGGGCA
>JBGTMM010000694.1:0-5512 GCA_041743635.1 Bythopirellula sp. | reverse complement strand
CCCGGTGCCGTTTCACGCACCTGTGCCCCGGCGGGGGTCGCTTGATAAAAGGTGACCTCGATCGGCCCCTTGCCCTCGGAAGTGCGGAACAAATGGCCGCACGTCAACAGCAGGGCGGCTCCATCCCGTGCGTCCACAATCGTGCCTGTGCCGGCCGAAGAGCCATCGGCGTCTTCCACCGAGATTTTAACCGTGGCTTCCACCAGATTGCCATGCGCGGCCGATTGCTGATTAGCAGCGGCACCTTGAGTGGGAGCTGGATTTCCAAAGGGATTGCTAGCGGGCGGGGCACTTCTCGTCAGTATTTGATGAGAAGCTTCTCGATTGGGGTCTTGAAGTTCGACAATCCGCCCGGCGCTGGGATTCTCTAAATCTGAATAAGTCGAGAGCGGCTGAGCGTTGCCACTCACCGACGCCAGTTCGGGCGATTGCCCCCGTACCGCTGTGTTCCGGGGCGTGAGAATCTCCTGCAATTGTTCAAAAGTTCCTGTCCCCACCAGGCGTGCGTATTCACGTCCGTCGACGAGCGTGATGAACGTGGGCACCTGATCCACCTTGAACTGCGTGGCGAGCGATGACTCGCGCGCGATGTCAACGTGTCGTACGCGGTAACCGGCTGCAGCGACGCGGTCGACAACGGGTCGCATTTCCTGGCAGGGGGCACAGGAGGGCGAGCTAAAGTCCAAAAGCACAATGTCGGCAGCATGAACGCTATTGCCCGGGACAAGTGCACCAGCGACGATCAGAGCTTGCGCCAGCAGCCAATACTTCTTCAGAACGACCATCGGTTCCCTCCATGGATACCCGGTCAAGTGGATACGAAATCGTTGCGTCGCGCATAGTCACGAGGGAGAACCGCATGCCGCACAAGAAGTGATTCGCGGCGAAGAAACGACCCGCAACTCATCGTCTTGATGAGTCAAAAGATCACTCGCGTCCGCGACAACTTCCGTGTTGTCTCGACGATGTGGCCCTCGCTCGCATGTTGGTCGCCACTGTGAAAATCCTTTTTCACGCTCGGGCGGTTGCGACGAGTTGCCGAAGTCACTTTTTTTCGCACGCCTAGCCTCCTGGCCAAGCGAGCGGGCTGCAATTTGTGTAATGTTAGTAATTCTTACAAGTCCAACTCGCGGTGCGAGCAGGCGGCAGAGAACCAAGCATCTAATTCTCGTGTCTCACTGACTTGCCTGCACAGCTACCGTCATCACAAATTTCAACCGAGACCTATAAAGCACCTCGTGTGCCAATCAGGGCGCGGCCTCCCGCGTTTCGATAAATCACGCTACAATACCGCGACCAAATACCTGCACTGATAGCACAGTTTTCTAGCCTCATGACCAAGCGCCGCCTACTTGTCACCTCTGCTTTGCCCTATGTGAATGGACACCTTCACTTGGGTTACATTCTCGAATCGGTGCAGACCGACATCTGGGTTCGCTTCCAAAAGTTGCGCGGCAACGAAGTACTCTACGTCTGTGCCGACGACACCCACGGCACGGCCACGATGATTCGCGCCCGCCAGGAAGGTCGCACCGAGGCGGAATTGATCGCCGACATGCAAGCCGCTCACATCGCCGATCTCTCGGTGTTCGACGTCGAACACGACAACTACGGCAGCACCAACGACCCCGAAAACGAGCACCTTTGCCGCGTCATATGGAAATCGATCCGCGCGGCGGGCCTTGTTAAGGAAGCCGACGTTGAACAACTCTTCGACCCCGTAGCCGGGACGTTCCTGGCCGATCGCTTCGTGCGCGGCACATGCCCCAAGTGCGGCGCTGCCGATCAGCCAGGCGACAACTGCTCCAAGTGCGGCAGCACCTACAGCCCGGCCGATTTGATCGATCCCAAGAGCACGCTCAGCGGTGCGACTCCCGAAATTCGCTCGGCGAAGCACTTGTTCATCGAGCTTGAGCAACTGCACGAGTTTCTCACGGAGTGGTCGCAGAACGGTAAACACCTGCAACCTGAGATCGCAAACTACTTGAAGGGGCATTTTCTTGGTGAGCCCTTGCGAGACTGGGACATCTCAAGACCCGCGCCGTATTTCGGTTTCGAGATTCCCGACTACCCCGGCAATTATTGGTATGTCTGGTTCGACGCGCCGATTGGATACATGGCCTCGACCCAACAGTGGTGCGACCGACATGGCCAAAAGTTTGACGATTGGTGGAAATCCAAAGATACCGAAATCCATCATTTCATCGGCAAGGACATCACTTATTTCCACACGCTCTTCTGGCCGGGGATGCTCAAAGTTTCCGGCTATGGTCCCGTGGAGAATGTGCATGTCCACGTCCACGGATTCCTCACAATCAACGGCGAAAAGATGTCCAAGAGCAAGGGCACGTTTGTTAATGCTCGGACATACCTCAACAATCTTGATCCCAGCTATTTACGCTATTTCTTTGCATCAAAACTCAACGACCGCGTGGACGATCTCGATTTATCCCTCGATGAGTTCATTGCCAAGGTGAACACCGACCTCGTGGGGAAGGTTGTGAACCTCGCCAGCCGCACCGCGAAGTTCGTGGAACAAACGGGACTCTCAAAAAAGTACCCCGACGACGGCGGATTGTTTACCCAAGCCGCGGACCTGGGCGATGAAATTGCCGAGGCGTACGAAACGTGTGACTACAGCCATGCCATGCGGCTGATTATGCAGCTCGCCGACCAAGCAAATCCATTCGTCGAAGAGAACAAGCCCTGGGAGCTACGCAAGGACCCCGCGCAAGCCGCCAAGTTGCAGGATGTTTGCACGATCGCGCTCAACTTGTTCCGACAAATTGCGATTTATCTCGCGCCCGTCTTGCCACGATTGGCCCAGCAAACGAGCGAGTTGCTCAATGACAAAATCACTTCTTGGGACCAGGCTAAAGCACCTCTTTTGGGAAGGCCGGTCGCCAAGTTCCAACACATGCTCAAACGCGTCGAAGAAAAGGATGTACAAGCCATGATCGAAGAATCCAAACCAGGCGAGCCTGCTTCAGCAGGCGGTGTCCCCGAACAACCAACACAATCCGACCGCTGGAACGACAGCGGCAACGCCCTCACCGCCGAACCACTCGCCCCCGAATGCACGTTCGACGAGTTTACGAAGGTGGACCTGCGCGTGGCGCGCGTCGTGGAAGCCGAGCTCGTGCCGGACGCTCGCAAATTGTTAAAACTGAAACTTAGCTTGGGGGGCGGCGAGTATCGCCAAGTCTTCGCCGGCATCAAAGCCGCTTACGAACCCGAATCGCTGGTGGGACGCTTGGTGGTGATGGTCGCGAATCTCGCCCCACGCCAAATGAAGTTTGGCTTGAGCGAAGGCATGGTTGTCGCCAGCGGTCCCGGCGGTGCCGAAGTGTATGTCTTGTCACCCGACGAAGGAGCCGTGCCAGGACAACGGGTGCATTAAAGTCTTCTGGTTTTCATGCCGCAGTGTATAATAATGTGGTGGTAAAATTTGGCCCCATGAGAATTTGACATGAATTACATTGTTGTAGACGAAGAACAGGCAAAATTAATTGCTGAAACTTCGCAGGGTGTCGAAATTCGCGACAAACAAGGAAAGCACCTGGGCTTTGTAGCTCATAGCTTTTCGGATGAAGACGTGGCCATAGCCAAAATGCGCCTCCAATCTAATGAGCCTCGTTTGAGTACCAAGGAGATTCTTGATTTCTTAGGCACCTTGGATAAGAAATGACTCGTTTCACGATCGTTTGGTTAAAGGGCGTTCAGAGAGATCTTGCCGAACTCTGGATGGACCATTTTGATCGTAGCGCCGTTGCCGCGGCCGCCAACAACATCGACTTGGCACTCGCTTACGACCCTTCGACTCAGGGAGGAGAGCTTCGCGAAGGATTGCGTTTCTTGATAGTTCCGCCTTTGCGGGTTCTATACTCTGTCAACGAAGGCGACCGAATGGTCGAAGTAGTGCGCATTCGCTTAAACTGAGGTTCACTCCTCCTCCGCCTCGTAAACCTCGATCTCCAACAACCCTACATCGACGTTTTTGTCCTTTCCCTTTGGGGCCACGGCAAAAGCTTCCCAGATGTTGCCCTCTAGCCAACCCGCTTCGATGTCGTCAGTTGCTTCGCCCCACAATCGCACCCGCGTGCGGTACTTGCCGGGTGGGACGTGCGGCACCTGGAAACTGCCGTCCTCAGCCACTTTGGCCATGTAAGAAGGCTTAGGCAAACTGCTGCGCGACGCCGCGTTCTCGACGGGGTCGAAATTTATCCCCACCGTCGCAGCGCGCCCCCATTCAAAGAAGATGTTTTTTACCAGGTCAGTGGGCTCGTCCTCTTTTTCCAGCACGACCATTCCGCACGCCATCACCGCCTCGCTCCCGTCGTAGCGCAGCGGCACCAATGTTCCGCCGACGGTCACGCCTTTTCGCGAGACGGCCACCTGGGCCGTTGCGCCGGGTTGCAAAGTCACTTGGATTTCATTCGAGAAATCTTGGCGCTCGTGATCGGACTCGTCACAGTATTCCACGCTCCCGCCCAGGATGGCATAGCCGTTCCTGAGTCGCTCAAACGTGAATTCTCCTTTTTCGTTCGACTTCGCGCTATTTTTCCAAGTAATTGGCGCGGCACCCGAGGTCCGTTCCTGATCGACCACTTGAAGCTGCAATTGTTCGCCCGCGACGGGCTTCTCGCCCTCTGTAAGAACGCCTTCCACTCGGGCCCAAGGCGTCAATTTGGTATCCACGCTCTGATTCTTCGCGTAGCGTTTCCCGGGCACAATCGACCAACCTTCTGTTGCCATGCACAGCACGCGAAATTCACCTGCTTGCATGGCCAACTGATACTTGCCAGTTTCATCGCTCATGGCATCCGCGGCGGGCAAGTTGCCGGTGACTTCGCCGTTCTCGAGCATGAATTTTTCATCCGGCGTCACGACATACACTGCGGTCCGCGCCGCGGGCTTTCCCGTGGCGGTGCTGATCGTCCCTTGCGGAGGCAAGCGGTCTGCCAACACTTCCACATGCTTGAAACTGCGCAGTTGGTCATCGGTGAGTCGCCGCTTGCCAAACCCCACGTCGCTAAAATATTTCTCGTGCGTTAGCTTCAGCCGCAATTCCAGCGGCTCTTGAGTAGCAATAGCGGCGCGCCATTGGCCTTGGGCATCTGTTTTGCCAAGTTCACCGCCAATGACGGGGCGCACATCCCCACTGGCCGCCACCCGCGAGGAAACCAGCAAGCCCTCGACCGCCACGTCGGCAATCGGCTTGCCGCGCTCATCCTCGACGATGCCGCCGATCGGCTGGCCGGGGGACATTGTAAACGTGAAGCTCTCAGGCACCTGTTCCTGCTGCCAGCGCACGGCCAGGGGGATATGACCGGGAGAGGTTGCCTTGAGAATCAGATACGCGGCATCACGCGGAAGATTGAGCGTGGCGATTCCCTCCTTATCCACGGCGAGCGGAAACTCCATCTCGGCCATCGTCACATCAATCTGCGCGTCGGCAAGCGGTTTTTTCTGTTCATCGAGAACCTTCACTTCGAAATACCGAAAACCACCG
>JBGTMM010000693.1:0-5890 GCA_041743635.1 Bythopirellula sp. | reverse complement strand
GACACAAGTCCAACACCGTTTGAACGACCCCTCCTTCTTCCAGGCGAATCCGCGGAAAGAAGTGAACTATCGAGAGTGGATCGTGCATAGGGTTCGGAGCAACTGGAGCGTATAACGTCGCAAGCGATCCTAAAAGGCAGTGAGCTTCTTAGCAAGTTGGCAACAAACAAGTCAGCGCAGTTGTGGCCAGGGATTCATTTGTAACTGGGGTAGCTTCTTGCCGAAAAGCCGATCGGCAATAAATAGAATTAAATAAGTCGAAACGAATCCCAGCACGATCAGATCGGTAAAGACAGCGATGCATCCGCGTGCCAACCCGAAGGCTTGGCCCGTCGCCACCGCGGCGGGGAGAATGATGAAGGAGTTCGTGGGATTGAGTCGAACCAATTCATCAATAAATCGCAAGAATTGTCCGAAAAACAGCGCGTATATGAGAATCGCCCAATAGCCTCCTTCGGCTACCGAGTACCCAATGACACCAGGGGGAATCGTGATGCCACCCTGATTCACGCCCGCGACATCCGCCAATCTGGCAACATCGTTTCCTAAAGGCATGGGCTTCTCCGGCCACATAAATCGCGGCACGAAATACATGCCCATGTATTTCAAACTGAAGAGAAACCGTTGTTCAAATTGGTCAGGCCACTGTTCAATGGCCCACAGACTGGCCGAGCCACAGGCTTGACCACCCAAGAGATCTTTTAATCCCCCCCTAAAGTCAGCTCTTGACATACTGCTAACGGTACTTCGGGCATCCGATTGTTTGCCAAAATCGTGCGTACGAACAGCCGTGAAAGCGGCAACAGCAAGCGCCGCGGCGGCCATGAAGGGAGCGATGTAAATAATCATTTTTGCTGGACTCATTAGTCGCACACGACGATGATAAACTCCCCATGCAAAACCCATGACCACAGCCAACAGTGGCCGCCTGCCGAAAACGCCGGTTAAGGCAATGACCAAACTGGCGGCAACGACCATCGCGGCCACCACGGCCACGGGTATGTTAGAACGCCGGTTGCTCCACACCCAGCCACTAATCGCAGCGGCAATAGCGGCAAACGCGATCGACACCTGCACGCTGGCGGCGGCGATATTGGGAATCGGCATGAAACGCAGCAACATGCCCAGCATGATCAAGAAAACTGCTAAACTGAGCAGCAAAAAGTCATTGGTTTCACGAGGTGGAAACTTGAACTTGCCGGCAATCCAGGGCGTGAGTTTGATTCTTTGATAGCTGAATAAGAAAACAACCAAAAAGGTGACTGCCATCATTAAAAACTTTTTGCCCGTGTCATCGGGAAAATTCACTCGAAATAGGGTAAAGTTTTCCGTGCTTAAAGCGATCGCGGGGCTCGTGAGTTGGTAGATGATGAAACCGACCAGATACATATTGCGGGCACTGAACATGTCGACTTTGCGCGACAAGCCTTGCTTTAACATCAAGAATACAAGCCATATTGCGATGCAATACAGGGCAACGACGACGGGATTAATCATAGAGGATGTGCCACTGGCAGCCGTCCGTCTGGCGACTCATGCTACCGCGAGGGTCGATTCTTAAGGTGATTTCGGAATAAGGTGGCCCGAGTGAATTGGATCGGTTGCCGATCGTGCTTGTAGATTATAGCTCATCCACGGCATCGACTTTCAAGTTGTCCTGACCGGCTGGGAGTTAAATCCCGTCAAATCGCTCCAACCCGCCAGAGTTCGTCCCAACCACTGCTCTAGACACTTGGCATCTTCATGATAGTAGGAGAGCAATTCGCCCGTAAGTTCCACGGAAAGCCGTGGCCGCTTAGCTGGAAACAGGCGACTCCACAGAAACCGATCCAAGGCATTATTGACCGCTGCCAGGGGCGTTTTCAATAGTCCCCGCTGTCGAATAAAGTATCTTCCGTCGGCCGACCAAGTTCGGCAATGGCGATCGAGCGCGTCCCATAGCCGTAGACGCGCGATCGAGTACGGTGCCTTCATCGGCCGTGAGTCGAAAGAGGCTGGGCGAAAATCGGTGGCAACGCCGATGAATTCATAAAGCTGGGAAAGCTGGCCCTGTGCGTTGTGCTTCATATCCTCCAAGAGCATCACCAGGATATTTTGACGCGGGAAAAACTCCGCGTAACGACGAAGGTGCTTGGCATACAGGCCAAATTCTAAAACTTCCTGCGCGCGAGGCACGTTGGCATATTCCCCGCGTAGAATCTTGCGTAAACCAATCTCCACGGGCTCGATGGGCAGCAGGCCGGTTTTCATGTAATGAAAATAACCCGATACTGCTCGTTCAATTGGGTGCCGCAAAATCGCTATGATCTTGAGGTCTGGCATGTGCCACCGCAGCCGCTCGGGACACTCGGGATGTCCCAGTAAGTTGGGACGCTTGACTCCCAAAACCTGTCCGGGCTGCGCGGGTTGAAAATGCTTCTCAAAGTCGCCGATGCGATCGACTGAGTAAAGTGAATCTTCGAAAAAGGCCACCTCGACCGGCGGCATAAAGACCTGAGGGTGGTCGTTGAGACATTCGAGCAAATAGGTCGAACCCGCTTTTTGAGCACCAACCACAAAGAAATCTGGCAACATGGCAAAGTCGTCAAATATAAGTTAGCAGGGAACGGCAGCTTTGATTAAAGATTCATTATAGTACCCTACACTCGAGGACCCAGTTGGCTTGCCTTCACGTCTTGGTCGCACAATGGCGCACGGCAGCAGCCATTTGGCCTACCATGTTTTGCAGGCTAAATTCCTCGGCAACTGTGCGAACGGCCTCGGTGGACATTTTCTTGGCGACTTCGGGATTCCGTAGGATCGAGTGCAAACAAGCGGCCAAGGCATCAGCGTCGTTATGGTGATACAGCAAACCATTTTTCCCAGGTTGCAAGGCTTCGATTTCGGGATTTTGCCCGCTTAAATCATCACTGGTCACCACCGGCAGTCCATATCCAAACGCGTGCAAGATACTTAAGCCGATGTTTGCCGGGTAACAGAACACATTTGCGGTGAGAAACCACGGAGCCAAAGCCAACTCGTCATAAATCGGACCGACGAAGCGAACATGCGTGGCAACGCCGCGTGCGTCGGCAAGTTTTCGAACGCGTTCTTGTTCACCGGCTCCGTTGCCAACGATATTAACCTGCAGATTCGGAAACTCAGCCGCGAGTTTCGCAACACCCTCAACCAGCAAATCCAAGCGATTGGCCGGGTCCAGCCGCGAAACAAACAGAATGTGCGGGCCGGGTCCAAGATTCTGCTCGCGACGGAATTGTTCAAGCTTGCCGGGATGCCTCTGCCAAGCCGCTTTCGCGTTCTGGATCGGTCCTTGATCCAAACTATTGCGAGCCACGAAAATCGACTGCGGATCCCAACCAGCATCAAGATACGACTGTGCGGCGCGTTGATTGTAGAACATGAGTGCTGTTGCCAGCTTGGCAACCGATTGGCGCATCATCGTGCGAATGGGTGACTCTGTTTTTGAATACCCATGACCCCACAAGATTGTCCGCACACCCTTGGCTTTGGCTTTAAGTAAGGTCGGCACCAAACTGGCATATCGAGGGTTCCATGTAAGGATCAGAACATCCGCTTGTTTTCTGGAAGCTGAATTCCATTGTGCGGAGTGCCAAAAAACATACTGCCCGCGGATATTCTTTTGCCATAAATACACGGGCTCGGCTTTGAACTCGTCAGCCTCCACGTTGGGCAGGTCAGGCCGCGCGCCGTACAGCAATCTCAAATCGATGTCCGGGTATTTCGCCAACTCCCGAAAAACAGGAACGCGATATTTTGCCAGCGACGGCTGTTGAATAATAAGGCGGATGGGCGTCGTCATGGCTTTCCTGTTGGTATCAAGGAACCCAGTTCGCGCAAATCCGGCTTACTACCGTTCGTGCTCGTCACTTCGTCCAGCACGAATTGCAATTGCTGGCAATGTCGTTCCCAACTCTGGCTCGCCAAAAAATCTCGGTAGCACGACACCACGTCGTGCGGGCCCTTTGCCAAAGCTTTCCGCAGCGCAGCGCATAGTTTTTCCACTGTTGGCTGATCAACATCCATGACGGAGAGCTTTCGCAACAGCCGTTTGTCAGAGCGCGTGGAGTTAATTGAAATGATCGGTTTGCACGCTGCCGCATACTCAAAGAGCTTGCTGCTCACATTCACCACGCGCCGCCTCTCCGAAGAAACCGCATTCACTAGCACATCGGCACCGGCAATATGACGCTTGGCGAGATCGTGGCGGACCCTACCAGTGATCACTAGTCGCGAGCCCAGAATTTCTTCAATCGGCTGCGGGTCGTCTAGGGTACGACCGACCAATCGAAGCTCGAGATCGTAGGTCCGGGGATCTTCCTGAACGAGTTGCCGAATGGCTTGGGCGAGCAGGCCGACAACCTGGGGACGGATAAAGCCAACGACGCAAACCGAACGTCGGCCAGCAACCTCTGATCGAAATGGGTCTAGCAAACCGCTCAAGAGATCCTCGGGGACTGGGTGCCGCAGAATCGCACATCGGCGGCGCGCGAAGGGATAGTGCATCCGCGCCCAACGAGCGTGCAGAGGCACCGCATGCAAAATTGCGTCGGCCTGTTGATAAACGCGACGCTCGAAAGCCGCAAAGCGAGGCCACATGATGCCTGCCCAGCCGCGCGGACGAAAGCGGTCATCCAACAGCATCGGATCGCGATAATCGGCGATCCAAGGCACCCCTAAATCCTGCTTAAGCTTTCGCCCAACTTCCAGCACCGAAAAAGTGGGGCACGTCGAGAGCACAACGTCGGGCCTAAAATCGGCGACTACCTCTCGAATCGCTGGATAAAGTCGCTTCCAAGACAGAATTTGGGAATCGGGAACAAACAGGCGATGAATGTTCGCCAGAACAATGTCGTTGAAAATATTGGTTGAAGATGATTTTGGGGGGGAATGGGCCGCCGGCACTGCGTCCTCGGCTGGTGCCACGGTTCCGTCATCGCGAAGTTGAGCAACGTCAACGTCCGGATGCACTGCCTCGGACAACCTGGTCCGCGAGGCCCGATAGCCATAATCACGACAAACCACCAGCGGCCGATAGCCCAAGGACGGCAAGCCGCGAGCCCAGTTGGTGACCCGCACCGAACCCACTGCGGGAAAGGGATAGAACATGGTGCTGATGATGGCGATGCGCTTCATGGGCAGCTATCTGGCAGATTTCTAATGGCAATGGGTACGTTTCCATCGCTATGCAGTTGTAAGCTGTGGAGGAACGGCGATAACATCGTTGTAAATCGCTATCCATCGATTGGCTAAGACTTTTTGGTCCAGGCTCTGTGCGACAAAGTCCTGTCCTGCAGCGCCCATTCGCTCGCGTAGTTCGGGATCGCGAACTAAAAGAGAAATTTGACATACTAACTCCGAGACATCCTTTGGCGTGACTAAGTAGGCAGACTCGCCTTCCACCACAATCTCAGGTATGCCTCCGACACGGCTGGCCACGACGGGAAGCCCCGTCGCTTGCGCTTCGGCCACTGCAATGCCTTGGCCTTCACGACTTCCATCCGACGCTATGATGCCTGGCTGGACGTATATGTCGGACTCTTGCAACAAAACAAGGACCTTGTCATTTGCAAGCGCACCATGGAACTTCACTGCCGTAGATACATTTAGCTCCACACACAACTTCTCTAAATCCTTTCGCAGCGGACCTTCCCCTACCACGTCCAATGTTACGTCCGTCCACTCGTTACGCAATATGGCGATTGCCCTAATTGCGTATTCCACGCCTTTGCATTCAATTAGCCTTCCCACGGTGATAAGTCGGCCGCCAGGACGAGGCCTTCGCTCGAGCGCAACCGTTTTGAAGCGAGATAAGTCGACTCCCATCGGTAAGATTCTGTATCTTTAAAGCGATTCGAAGATCGGGTTTGTC
>JBGTMM010000692.1:0-4331 GCA_041743635.1 Bythopirellula sp. | reverse complement strand
ATCTTCTCGGGTGGTGCCGCGGCACCGAAGTCGAACGACACATCGCCGAACTCTTCACCAATCAAACCTTCCCCAAACGGCTCGTCGCCTTCCTCTGTTTCTTCGGCGAGCCAAGTTTCGTCGCCCCAATGATGAATGTCGGTGGTGGAGTGAATGAGCTCCATTTCCTCGCGCGGAATTTCCATGAGAAACGAGCTCGGCACTGTGTAGCGCCGTTGCCCCCGAAAGTCGCGTTCCACGGCGTAGCTCAATTGCAATTCATCCTTCGCGCGAGTGATGCCAACGAACGCCAAGCGGCGTTCCTCTTCCATTTGGGCTTCGTCGTTGGTGCTCCGCTCGTGTGGCAGCAAGCCATGCTCGACCGCAACCAAATAGATGACGGGAAACTCCAAACCCTTGGCGGCATGGAGCGTCATCAGCGTCACTTTGTCGCTCTCGGTTTCCCAGTCGTCGGTCTCGTTTACCAGCCAAGCGTTTTCCAGGTAGATTTCCAACTGCCCCCCGCCGGGGTTGTGCTCGTCGAACTGCCGGGCGTCGGTCAAAAGCTCCTCAATGTTGGCCAAGCGGTTGAGGTCCTCTTCGTTATCGCTGCCAGTCAACTGGTCGCGGTAGCCTGATTCATCGAGTACCGTCCCGATGATTTCTTCCATATCGCGGTCTGCGAGTTGGCAGAGGTGATCGACGAGACCCACATATTCCAGCACTTTTTTCGCGGAACGCGCTGCGAGGCCCGAAACCTGCGCCGCGTCGCGGGCGGCCTCCAGCACGGGAATCCCGCGCGTGTAGGCGTACTCGTTCAACAGATCGATCGTCTTGCGCCCAATGCCGCGGGTGGGTGTGTTGATCGTTCGCAGCACGGCTTGATCATCTTGGGGATTGTTGATGAGTTGGCAGTAGGCAAGCACGTCCTTGATTTCTTTGCGCTGATAGAACTCTTGCCCGCGAATCATCTGGTACGGCACGGCGGCTTCGCGGAGCGCGCGTTCCAACGCGCGCGACAACGCATTCACGCGGTAGAGAATCGCAAAGTCGCTCGCGCGGCGCACTCCGCTAAGAATCGCTTCGGCAATCTGCTGGGCGATGTTGTTCGCTTCATCGTCTTGGCCGGCATATTCCACCAGCCGCACCGACGTGCCTTCTTCATTGCCGGTGAACAACGCTTTTTGCTTGCGACGCAAATTGTGGCGAATCAGATTGTCGGCGATCCGCAGAATCTTTTTCGTGCTGCGATAGTTCTGCTCCAGCCGCACGACCTTGACTTGAGGAAAGTCATTCTCGAATTGCAGGATGTTGTTGATGTCGGCCCCCCGCCAGCCGTAGATCGACTGATCGGGATCACCCGTCACCGCGAGATTCGGATAGTCCACCGACAGGGCGCGCAGCATCACATATTGCACATGGTTCGTATCTTGGTACTCGTCGACCAACAAATAGCGGAACCGCTCATCGAGCGACTCCCGGATTTCTGGGTTCTGATACAACAGATGCGCCACATGCAGCAGCAGATCATCGAAGTCCACTGCCGACGAAGCTAGCAAGCGTTTCTGATAGAGCGGATAGACCTCGGCGACGATCTGGCTCAGCGGGCTGCCGGATTTTGGCTCGAATTTGTCGGCGGTGATGAGCTTGTTCTTCGCGTTGCTGATCGCGTGGGCGATCCGCTCGGGGGTATAATGGAGCGTATTGATCTCGCCGGCTTCGATCACCCGGGCCAAGGTTTGCTTGGCATCGGCCGTGTCGTAGATCGTGAAGTTCGGCGTGAGGCCCACAAAGTCCGCATATTGCCGCAGCAGCCGGGCCCCAAAACGGTGGAAGGTGCTGACCCACACCCGCTCGCCAGGCGCGAGGTGTTCGACCCGTAATCGCATTTCCTCGGCGGCTTTATTGGTAAACGTGAGGGCCAGAATCTGCGTGGCGGAGATTCCTTCGCGGAGCAAATGGGCAATCCGATTTGTGACCACGCGGGTCTTGCCGCTGCCCGGACCAGCCAGCACCAGCAGCGGGCCGTCGACGTGCCGCACGGCTTGGCATTGGGCTTCGTTGAGCGAATCGAACAGCGGGTCCACGCGACCTCTCCCTTTCCCTGGATAAAAATGAATACGGCGGGAGTCTTCTCCACTCCATCCTATGCCTCAAGTGCCGCGTGCGCCAATGACAGCATCGAAGGGGCGAAGTGAGAAATTTTCGCTCCCGGGGGAAAATCTTTGCTGCAAACGGATAAACTTTGCTATACTCCCGACCAGCGAGGCGGCTTCGCGCCGCCTTTTTTTGAGCTACACAATTCGACACTCAGGGAGGGAACCCACGATGACACGCGTACCGCTCAACCGCGCTGAATTGGCCAATCAAGGAATGAAGGACCGCCTGGAAATGAGCACGGCGGAAATCGGCTTGGCCGTCCGCACGACCAATTGTCTCGAAGAGCGCGGCATCTTTACGGTCAACGATCTGTTGCAATGCAAGCGCGAGGACTTGCTGAGCATCTCCAACTTCGGCGAAAAGACCCTCGAGGAAGTTTACAAGGCGCTCGAGCGGATCGGCTTCTATCGCCCGCAGCCGACCGGCCGCAATCACCAGCCGCGGTAGGCTTTTGCCTTTAGCCGGACCGCGTTGCGATCCGGCTGAGAAATATTTGAACGCGCATCCATGCTTCTGCGTAGAAGGTCTGAAACGACTGCGCGGAATTCGAGTGTTGCGTTTCCTCAGCGCGGCGTGGCATCTTTTCATCAAACGGAGTTTTGATTGCGCGCGCTCAAATGTCGTGTGTTAGAGTTGACTAACCGATGTGCTGGCAGTAGGGCTGCGTCGCCGCTAGCGACAGCACTTTTGTGGGCATAAAGACTACTCCTCCGGCCGATATCCCCCAGGTCGCAAGGTCTCCCCAGGTTGAATTCCTCACCAATTTGAGGCTCGGAGGCAAAAAATCATTGCCAACGGGCGAACCGTGAGTCTAATACATATTACTGGAGGGCCACAGTGTTGTTTGAGACAGATGGGCCTTCGGAACCTTTTTCGATTGTGAGAAGACCATGAAACGCTTATCGATGATTTCCGTTGTTGTCGCCTTGTGCTCAATGGCCATCGCCGTGGGGAGCGCGACTCCCGCCCACGCACAGTGCAACACTTGCGCGACGCCGGTGGTGGCTTACTCACCCGTTGTCGCGGCGGCACCCGTCGTCGCCTACGAGCCGTATCGCGGCTGGTATCCAGGCAAGTTGCTCGATACCTGGCGGATGCGGCGTTGGGGCTACACGGCACCGACAACGGTTACTGCGGCGTATGCCCCTTACACCGCCGGTTATGCGCCCTACACGGCGGCCTACGCACCGTACACTGCTGCCTATGCTCCAACCTACACAGCTCCAGCCTATACGACGACGAACTATGCAACTCCATACGTGACGGCTTACGCGCCGCTCGGACAACGTCAGGTGTTCATGCAACCCACCGTCGTGCAATCGCCAGTCATCGCGGCTACGTTTGCGGATGCTGGTTGCTCGACATGTGCGGCGCCGTCACCTTGTTCGACTTGCTCTGCTTGTGAACCTGCGGCCCCCTGCTCCTCGTGTGCGGCGGGAACCACTGTCGTGGAACAGGCCACGTTTGCGACAACCGTGCCCGCGGCACCTTGCACCGGCTGTGCCCAAGGAAGTTCGGTCACGTATGCCGACTCAGCTCCCGCCCCAACCAGCCAAACTCCGCAGCCGGCTTTGACTGAGCAGGAAGCAGCCCCATTGCGCTCGAATTATCCCGCAACAACAACTCCAGCGCCACATCCACAGACTCCCGATCCAGGCCCTGCCGCTGAAGTTAAGCCCAGCGATTCGAGCACCTATCTTGAACCCCCCGCCTTGTTCATCCCTGGTGACCGCACGGCACAACAAGAAACGGCCAAGCCGGTGAATCGTGCCCCCAGCGTGAATGTCTGGAACGCCGTTTATCGCGAGCCGGTGAACGCCGACAGCGTGAGCACCTCGATGGGTCAAAGTCAGGCCGAGATTGATGCCGCGGGTTGGAGCTCGGTGCCGACAAACTGAGCGCATTTTCGGATTACTTTCACAATGCGAAACCGCAAGCGATGGCTTGCGGTTTTTTCTTGCGCTGTGGCTGACCTCTGTGAGGTCGGATCTAGAACTAAGAACCGAGGTCACAGACCTCAGCCACAGCATTACATGATGGCGAAGTAGTTTTCGACGGCGTAGTCGAAATACTCGCGGCACATCGTGGGGGTCGTGTCGAGATAGTTGCAGTAATTGCGAATCTGCAATAGCAAGTCACGCGGCTGGCAGCAGCGGAATGGCCGCTCAACCGGCTTGTAGTGCGTCGCGATC
>JBGTMM010000691.1:0-3491 GCA_041743635.1 Bythopirellula sp. | reverse complement strand
CGCCAAACGCGTGCCCCCCTCGGCACGCTTGCCCATGCTTGGGTCCTCCATTGGGAGTCAGTTTCTACTTGGTAGCAGAAACATAAACCCATGGAGGCCCTTGCGCTTACATCAATTCAATTCCCGGACACCCTCAATTATACCATACTGACCCCAGCACTATAAGCTTGTTTCCTGCCGCAGGGTGTGTACGCTAGAGAGTTTACCGAAGGCCTAAAACTGCCCACTGAACGATGACCGAACCTGCTTACCCCCCGCTCCCCGATAACATTCGCAGCGTGCAGCCCGGTGGGGGGAAGTGCTACCAAATCGAGCTCGCCTGGGGGCGCTGGCGGCGGTGGTATCTCAAAACATTTCGCGGCGGCTATGTGCGACAGATGGCTCAGCGCCGTTTGGGAGATGTGGCCGGCGCGCCGCATGAGATTCTCGATCCGCGCGATCTGAAATACTGTTGCAACTTATGCACTGCTCATTGGGCACCGGCGGACAATCCGTTTCTCTGGCGCGAACATTTGCCGTTCGCGCGATGGGGTTTGGCGGAATTGCAACTCATGGGTTGGCCGATGCTCGCGGCCACGATTTTTTTTGGTTGGCTTGGCGGTTGGTGGCTCTTGCTTGCGGCAGCACTGGCTATCGTGTTGGTTTTGATTGTCTATTTCTTTCGCGACCCGCACCGCATTCTTCCGCAAGATGCGAACGCGATCATTTCCCCCGCGGATGGCACGATTGCCGAGGTGACGGAACTTGAGCATTACGAATTTTTCAACGGTCCGGCGGTGCGAATTGGTATTTTTCTTTCGATCTTCAACGTGCATGTCAACCGCTCGCCGCGTGCGGCGCGCGTTGTCGAGATGTTTTACAAGCCGGGCGAGTTTCTCAACGCGATGAATCCGGAAAGCGCCCTGCGCAACGAGTTTCTGTGGATCGGATTCGAGGCAATCGCGGCTCCTGAGCGGCGACTGGCCGTGCGAGCGATTTCTGGTCTCATTGCCCGCAGAATCGTCTGCGTGTTAAAACCGGGACAGGCCGTCCAGCGTGGCGAGAAATTTGGTATGATAAAGCTCGGTTCGCGCACCGAACTGATTTTGCCCCGCGAGGCCGTCAAGGTCACAGCCGCCGTCGGCGACAAGGTGCAAGCGGGCAGCAGCATCCTCGCCCGTTACCACGACTAGATTTTCTCAGCACCAATACGAACAACTGCCATGCGACCCATTCGTCCGATTGCCGTTTTGCCGACGATGTTTACACTCGGCAATCTCGTGTGCGGATTTTTCGCGATAGTCGTCGCCAGCCGCATCGCGAGTCCCGACTTAATCGATTTTGTGCCGGCCCCCAAAATCGATTCCGCACGGCAATTGCTGGCCAGTACCGACCCCACCCACAATTTGATGTTGTGCGGTCTCTTAATATTTCTGGCGATGTTATTCGACACCTTCGACGGCCAAGTTGCCCGCCTCACGCGGACGTCTAGCGACTTTGGAGGGCAGCTCGACAGTCTGAGTGACACGGTTTCGTTCGGCGTCGCCCCGGCGATATTGTTCGTCAAGATGTGCCCCGACTTCAGCAACTTGCACAAAGAAGCGGTGTGGACCATCGCCGCTCTGTTTGCCTGTTGTGCCGCGCTGCGGCTGGCTAGGTACAATGTTGAAGCCGATGAGAAAGATGATCACGGTTCGTTTTCGGGTTTGCCCTCCCCTGCCGCGGCGGCTGTTTTCGCGAGCTTGGCCATTTTTTCCTACACGCTGCGAAACGAGTTCAACTTCGAGAATTACGCGGGGTTCGATTGGTGGCTCCAGCGGGTTCTGCCGCCGTGTACGGCACTGATTGCCGTGCTGATGGTTTCGCGGGTTCCTTACCCCCACATCGTGACGCAACTCATTCGTGGTCGGCGTAGTTTTACACACATCGTGGGGTTGCTGCTGGCCATCATGGGGCTGTTGATGGTGCGCTGGTTTGCCGTGCCGATCTTGTGTGTTCTGTATGTCGCCGTGCCCGCGCTGCGATTTGCGTGGCAAGTCGCCAGAAGCCGCGGCCAATTGGGAAAATCAACCCAGCGCGGGGCCGTCTGAACGATGTTCACCGGCTTGGTGCAAAGCTTGGCGGAGGTAAAATCGCTGGTCCGCGAGGGGCCGGGCAGGCGGCTCTCGGTGAGTGAACCCACCATTGCGCGGCGATCGGCGATTGGCGAATCCATCGCCATCAATGGATGTTGCCTAACCGTGGTGGCAATTGAGGGTGATGCGCTTGCTTTCGAGGCGGGGGAAGAAACGCTCAGCCGGACCACGCTCGGCAACGTTAAGCAAGGCGACCGAGTGAATCTGGAAACCTCGCTACGGATGGGCGATGCACTTGGCGGGCATTGGGTCGCGGGGCATGTCGATGGTGTTGGCATCGTCGATGAAAAAATAGATGACGCCGAGTGGTCGAAATTTTGGTTTCGCGTCCCGGGGGAACTCACCCGCCAAATGGCAAGTAAAGGCTCCGTAGCCGTCGATGGCGTGAGCCTCACCTTGGTCGACGTGGAGCAGGATCGCTTTAGCGTGGCGTTGATACCGCATACTTTGAAAATGACAACGCTCGGCTTTCGCCAAGTCGGCGACCAAGTGAATCTCGAAACCGACGTGCTGGCTAAATATGTAGAACGCCAACTCGCTTGGCGTAGTAAACAATAATTCCGTGTGATTCGTTGAATCACGGCCTGAGATAATGAGCCGACAAACCAAATCGTTTTTGATCGCCCGCTTCCGAGAAATGGGAATTACTCCCGCCACGCGGCATGGACAGAATTTTCTCATCGACCTCAATTTGCTCCGCGTTTTGATCGACGCGGCGGAACTGACCACGGACGACGTCGTGCTGGAAATCGGCACGGGCACCGGGGCGCTTACCGCGCAGATGGCCCAGCGGGCGGCGGCGGTGGTCACCGTTGAAATCGACAGCCATTTGTTCGAGCTCGCTAGCGAGGAATTGCTTGAATATCCGCATGTGAAGATGCTGAATTTTGACGCGCTGCACAACAAAAATCATTTTGACGAGCGCGTGATGGACGCCATCGGCGAGAAACTGGCCGAAGCGCCGGGCCGGCGGTTTAAGCTGGTCTCAAACTTGCCGTACAACATCGCCACGCCGGTGCTCTCGAACTTGCTGCTCTGCCCGCATGTGCCGCACACGATGGTAGCGACGATCCAAAAGGAACTCGGCGACCGCATCGTGGCCCAGCCCTGGAGCAAGGATTACGGGGCGCTGAGCGTGTGGATGCAGAGCCAAGCGGCCACGGAGATCGTGCGGCTGATGCCGCCCACCGTGTTTTGGCCGATGCCCAAGGTGGACTCGGCGATTGTGCGAATCGTGGTTGATCACGAAAAACGAGCAGCGATTCCCGACCTTAAATATTTCCACCAATTTGTAAAAACAATCTTTATCCATCGCCGCAAATTCCTGCGAGCCAATATCGTCGCCGCGATGAAAGAGCATCTTTCCAAGAAAGAAAT
>JBGTMM010000690.1:0-4741 GCA_041743635.1 Bythopirellula sp. | reverse complement strand
CCCAAGTGACGTCGTAACCACAGTAAACGAGGTAACGCTTGATGCAGTCGAAAATCACCGGCCCGACCATGTGACCGATATGCGCCTTGTCATACACGGTGGGTCCGCACAGGTAGATTCCCACCTTACCCGCTTCGACCGTGCGAAACGGTTCCTTGCGCTTAGAGAGCGTGGTGTAAACATGCAGTGTAGGGTGGGGGTCAGAAAGGGTAGGCTTTTGCATTTTCGCTTGGATTGTCGTGCTCATAATATTTAGCCGCGACTCAACGAGTCGCACGGCGTTAAGTGGTTAGTTCCAACAAGGCCACACACTGGACTTGAATAATAGTTTGCTCGCCGACGGGGCCAACCCCTTCGCCGGTTTTTGCTTTCACGTTCACTTGCGATTCCGCCACCGACAAAATCATCGCGAGTTGCTGCCGAATTGCTTGCTTGTACGGCGACAACTGAGGTTCCTGGGCAAAGATCACGCAATCGAGATTCACAATTCTGTAACCCGCCGCTTGCACACGGCCATAGGCAAGTCGCAGCATCTCTGCCGAATCACGTCCACGATTCTCCTCAGCCGTGTTAGGGAATAATTCACCGATGTCGGGCAGCCCCACGGCCCCCAGCAAGGCGTCGGTCACCGCGTGCAGCAGCACGTCGGCATCGCTATGCCCGACCGCATGACGGTCGTGGGGAATGTCGACACCCCCCAGCCTCAACGGTCCGCCCTTTGCAAGCCGATGGCTATCTTCGCCTAAACCAATACGCAGGGGACTCGTGGTAAAACTCCTTGGTGAGTAGGTAAGTAAAGTGAGTAGGTGAGTAGGTGAGTAGGTGTTCAATTACAAACCTACTCACCTACTCACCTACGCACTCTTTCGGCGCGGATTATACTGCGATTAAGTTTAACGGACAACGCGAGTTGGCGAGCATGGGGATTTAGGTCGAGTTCAGTCGCCCCTAGCCCCTGGCGCAAGCCAGTGGGATTGAAAGTTGCCAATCGCTTGGCGACGCGACCTCTAGCTGGCGCTAGGGGCTATGCGGATGAGACTTCTTTCGCGACGAGATTTAACTCCACGCTCGCCTGCTCAATCGAAACCTGAGCAAGTCGCACGTCGATCCGAGTCCCGTGGGCGAATGCTTGCACGATCTTGAAATCGGCGGCAGGGCCAGCCGCGGGTTCCACCGTGATCTCCGGCATCGAGGCCAGCGGTGGGCAGAACCCCACATACACCGTGGCATTGCGTTGGCCCGCTTGGAAGTCGGCACGCAAGGTGGCGTGGATTGTTTCGCGGCCGGCGGCATCACAAGTACGGACGATCTGTTGCGTTGGCAAAGTCGCTTGCGGCTTAGCGGGCGAAACAACACCCGCGCCAACGGCATCGAACAGGTGTCGCCGTAAAACTTGATCGCAGATCAGCAGCGGCAGCCAGATGAACCAATCTCGCGGATGTTCCCCCGGAAAACTCAAACCCGCGGCGAGCAACACGAGCGTCAGCGTAGCTCCCCAGCCTATCCACGGGTCGACGACAATCGGTTCGGGAAACGTTCGCCGCCAAAGAATTCGCATGCCGGTGATCGCCGCAAATGCCGCGAGGGCCGTGGCCAGTAATGCGGGCCATGGTAGATCGGCGGTAAACGCCCCCATCATACGACGGGCAACGAGCAAGAGCGAGAACGCGTAGAGCGTGACCAACACGCCAATCACCAGTGCCGCCACAAGACGCGGCGAGCCAGCGCCATTGTCGGTATCAACTTGCCCAGCGGTTGGTGCGGATGCGGTCATGCCGCGACGATACCGTAAAAGAAAAGCGCGGGACAAGTCCCGCGGCTAAATTTAGCTGCGGTGCTTGCACCGCGCTCATAAAATCAGCGCCGCGATGCTTGCATCGCGCTGTGCAAATTCGATTACCGCGCGGCAGCGGTCTGCTTGGCGGCGGCGGCCAACTTGGGGGCCAAATCGGTCTTTTCCCATGTGAATTCCGGTTCGCTGCGGCCAAAATGCCCCCCGGCGGCCGTCTTGCGGTATATCGGCCGGCGCAGATCGAGGTGCTTGATAATGGCCGAAGGAGTGAGTTTGACCAAATCTTTAATCAACTCGCAAATGCGGGAATCTTCGATCGTGCCAGTTTCCTCGGTGTCGACATACACGCTCACCGGCTCAGAGACGCCAATTGCATAGGCCAATTGCACTTCGCAACGTTCCGCCAAGCCCGATGCCACAATATTCTTCGCCAGATAACGGGCCATATAGGCGGCGCTGCGGTCAACCTTGGTGGGATCCTTGCCGCTGAAGGCACCGCCGCCGTGACGGCCCCAACCGCCGTAGGTATCAACGATAATCTTGCGACCCGTCAGGCCGCAGTCGCCGTGCGGCCCACCCACCACGAACCGACCCGTGGGATTGATGTGGTATATGATGTCGTCATCCACCAAATCCTTGGGAAGCTCCGGCTTGATAATTTTGTTGATGACGAAGTCACGGATTTTTTCGTTGGTAACGTCGGGGCCATGTTGGGTCGAAACCACCACGGTATCGATTCGCACAGGGGTATTACCGTCGTATTCAACCGTCACTTGGCTCTTGCTGTCGGGACGCAGCCAATCGACTTCACCCTTCTGACGGGCGACGGTGAGACGATTGAGAATGCGATGCGACAGGGCAATCGGCAGCGGCATCAATTCGGGTGTGTCGCTGCAGGCATAGCCAAACATCAGGCCTTGGTCGCCGGCACCGACGTCTTTGCCCTTCGCCGCGTCGTCGTTCACGCCCATCGCAATGTCAGGGGATTGCTCGTGTAAGGCCACCATCACGGCACAATGGTCGGCGCTAATACCCATATCGGCTTCCGTATAGCCCACTTCACGGACCACTTGCCGAACAACCTCCTGCATGTCGACCGTGGCCTTGGTGGTTACTTCGCCGGCGATCACGCACAAGCCGGTCGTGACCATCGTTTCGCAAGCCACGCGGCTGTAAGGATCTTGAGCAAACAGGGCGTCCAAGACGCCGTCGGAAATCTGGTCGGCCAACTTATCGGGGTGGCCCATGCTGACCGCTTCGCTGGTGAACAAATACTTGCCTGATGCCACGAGAAAACTCCTGAAGTTGTAGGCCGAGCCTGAAATTTTTGGGTAACTCTCAATAATCGCATGTACTGCGCGCCTGAATGCGAACTTTCAGTATATTCATGGTCAAGCCCGCTGAGCAACTCCCTGGAGGAATTCGTCGACGATTCGGGGTAGGCAGCCCGCAATACGACTCCGATAATCTGGGTTTTCCACATATCCGGATCGAGACGTTTGTTACCATGGCACGTTGGCCCCGTCACGTTTGGACCTCAATTTTCACGTACGCCATCATTTTTCTCCTCTTCCCGGCGTTGTGCCTGTTGGCCTATGCCTGGGTCCAGCAATGGATTTTCTGAATGCCTCCTGTCATTTCCACCAAAGAGCACGTCAGGAAAGAGCACCTGGTCGCCCAACTCTCACCCTTCGGCCAGGAGCATCTCGTGCAGTTTTGGGATGAACTTAATGACGCCGAGCGGCAACACCTGGCCGCGCAGATTGAAAATATTGATCTCGCGCTGATCGACTCCCTTGCACTTGGTAAAGTCGATCAGCCCGATTGGGCGGAACTCTCGCGACGTGCCGAGCCCCCACCTGCGATACGGCTCTTGGAATCGTCGGATGCAGCGACGCAGAAGGCGGTCGAGCGAGGTGCCGCGGCGCTGCATGGCGGCAAGGTGGGCGTGCTGCTGGTGGCTGGCGGGCAGGGGAGCCGGCTAGGTTTCGATTTGCCCAAAAGTCTGTACCCCATTGGGCCGATTTCAGGTGCAAGTCTGCTGCAGATTCACATCGAAAAGGTGCGAGCCAATGCCGGGCGCTACGGCACGGCTATCCCCCTCTATGTGATGACCAGCCCCGCCACGCACGAAGACACCGTGCGGTTTCTCGATGAGAACAAAAACTTGGGCCTCGCCGACGCTGATCTGGTCGTCTTCTGTCAAGGAACGATGCCCGCGATCGCGGTTGATTCGGGCAAGTTGCTGCTCGCCGAGAAGGGCGAGCTTTTTCTGGGTCCCGACGGTCACGGCGGCATGGTAGGTGCGCTCGGTGCCAGCGGCGCGCTCAACCACATGCGTGAGCGGGGCGTCGAGCAACTTTTTTACTTTCAAGTTGATAACCCGCTCGTGCCGATTTGCGATCCGCTGCTCATTGGGCATCATTTGCTCACCAAATCCGAGTTGACCTCCATCGCCGTGCAGAAAAAGCATCCGCACGAAAAGTGGGGCAACTTTGCGATGATCGACGGCCGGATGCACGTCATTGAATACAGCGATATTCCTGACGACGTCGCCGAATTGCGTGATGACGATGGCAATCTCAAATTCTGGGCCGGCAGTTTGGCGATCCATGTCTTCGAACGATCCTTGTTCGAGCGGGCTTTGGAAATCAAGGACATGATGCCGTTCCACATCGCTCGCAAAAAAGTGCCGTTCATCAACGAGCGTGGTGAGAAGATCAATCCCGTCGAGCCAAACGCGCTGAAATTCGAGCGGTTCATTTTTGATTTGCTCCCACAAGCGGCCCGGCCGTTGGTGGTGGAATATCGGGAAGAGGAATGTCTCGCGCCTCTGAAAAATGCGTCGGGCGCGGGGGTCGATACCCCCGAATATGTCCGCGCGATGCTACTCGCCATGCATCGCCGCTGGCTCTCCGCGGCCGGTGCGAAAGTGGCCGAGGGTGTGGA
>JBGTMM010000689.1:0-7618 GCA_041743635.1 Bythopirellula sp. | reverse complement strand
GTTTCCGCGCGACCGAACTTAAAGCTGTAATCCTGCAAGAAACATTCGCCGGCCTGATCGCAGGTGGGGCAATCGAGCGGATGATTGAGGAGCAAATACTCGAGCGTGGCGGCTTGGGCTTCTTTCACCTTCGCGCTGTCAGTGACCACGACCGTGTTGTCCTTAGCAGGCGTTTGGCACGCGGGCACCAGCTTCGGCATCATCGCCACGCTGCCATCGGGCTTCTTTTCGCCGACTTCCACCAAACACATGCGGCAACTGGCCACCACCGATAGCGACGGATGCCAACAATAATGCGGGATCTCGACCCCCGCCTTTTTGGCTGCCTGCACGACGTTGAGCCGCTCGGCGTCCCCGAGCGCTACGTCTTGTCCATTGATGGTGACGATCGACATGATCGAATCTCTTTCTAACGCCTAAGTGCTGATTGTCTCTCGCAAAGGCGCGAAGGCGCAAATAAATAATTCTTATTAAACCAATGCTGCACGATGTTCCTAATTCTTACCACTTCTTCTTCGCACCTCTGCGCCTTTGCGAGAGACTATGTTCCATCAATGCGAGCCCACTAACTCGCGGATCGGATCAACACTGGTCTTTTTGTTTTGAACGTAATCTTCAAACTCAGCGCGGAACTTTTGGATTGCATTCTTCACCGGCCAAGCCGCACCGTCCGCGAGTCCGCAAATCGTCGTGCCCGGCATGATGCCCATCGAGTCGGCCACTTCGGAGAGCAAATCCAAATCGCGCACCGTGCCATCGCCCGTGCGGATGCGGTGCAAAATCTTCATCATCCACGATGTTCCCTCGCGGCACGGTGTGCATTGGCCGCAGGACTCGTGGGCGAAGAACCGGCAACTGTTGTAGAGCACGTCGACCATGCTCGTGTGATCATCGATAATCACCGCGGCGGCCGTGCCGAGGCCCAGACAACCCACGCGGCCGGGGCCGGCAAAATCGAGCGGCGTGTCGAGTTCCGCGTTGGTCATAAAACCGGTACTCAAGCCCCCAGGAATCACCGCCTTTGCCGTGCGACCTTTCCACACTCCGCCGGCATAATCTTCGATCAACTGCCGCGCCGTAACTCCCAAAGGCAATTCCCAGCAGCCGGGTTTATTCACATGCCCACTCGCCTGATATAGCTTGGGGCCGTAGCTCCCTGCATCGCGCGGATTGTTGGGGTCAGGAGGGACACCAATCGATTGAAACCACTCGACGCCCCGCTGCAATATGTGCGTCACGCAGCAGAGTGTTTCCACATTGTTCACCACGGTTGGCTTACGGAAAGCACCTTCCACGGCAGGGAAGGGGGGTTTCACCCGTGGCCAAGCGCGTTTGCCTTCGAGGCTTTCGATGAGACCGGTCTCTTCGCCGCAAATATACGCCGCCGCGCCACGATGGACGTAAATGTCGAGCGAGAAATCCGTGCCGTTGATGTTCTTGCCCAGCAAGCCCTTGTCATAGCACTCACCAATCGCCTTCTCCAGCGTGCGGAAGCTGCGGCCGTATTCGTAGCGCAAATAAATGTAAGCCGTGGTCGCCCGCGTCGCGCGGCAACTGATCATGATCCCTTCGAGCAACTGGTGGGGATCCATTTCCATCAGGATGCGATTGTTAAACGTGCCCGGCTCGCTCTCGTCGGCGTTCACGCACATGTAAATCGGACCAGGATGATCCTTCGGCAAGAATGACCACTTCAACCCACAGGGGAAGCCGGCACCGCCGCGACCGCGTAAGCCCGACTTTTTCACGAACTCGGTCACATCATTGGGCGCCATCGTGAGCGTCTTCTTGAAACCCTCGTAACCGCCGTCGGCCAAATAGCCGGCAAGCGCCTGGCTCTCAGATTTCTTGATCCGCGCGAGGAGGGCCAAATCGCTTTCAGCCATGGGAGCCTCCCGCTTGATTCAAGAGTTCAAGAACCGATTCGGGCGATTGATTGCCGTGACATTCGTCGTTCATCAACACGCAGGGTGCCCCTTCGCACATCCCCAGGCACTCGGCGAATTCGAGCGTCACCTTTCCATCGGCGGACGTTTCGCCCGGTTTGATGCCGAGGCGATTGCTCAGTTCCACGAGCAACTCTTCGCCACCTCGCAACATGCAACTGATGCTGCGGCAGACCCACAGCCGATGCTGGCCAAGAGGGGTCGTCTCGTGCTTGAAAAAGCCGTAAAAGCTGAGCGTGTCGTGGACCTGCGACGGGTGCAATTCCAGCATGTCGGCGACTTCTTCGATAGCCGCCTGAGGCACGCACCGCAGTTCTTCTTGAATGATGTGCAGCGCCGGCAGCGTCACCGCTTGCTTGTTGGGATATCGCGGCATGTAACCGTCGATCTGCTGCCGCATCTTGTCGGTTATTACTTTATTGGAGGTTGGGTTGTTGGAAGTTAGGTTCATCGATCCAACTCCGCGGCAATGATGTTGAGACTGCCCAGTACCGCGACCACGTCACTCAGGGTTTGACCCGGAATGATGTAAGGGAAGATCGCAAAATGAATGAACGACGGCGGACGGGTCCGCGCGCGATACGCACGATTGTCGCCATCGCTCACAATGTAGAAACCGAGCTCGCCGTTGGGCGATTCCGTGGCCGCGTAGATTTCTTCAACCGGCGTCGGCACGCCCCGATTGGGCATCACGATCTCAAAGTGATGAATCAGGCCCTCGATGCTGCCGTAAACTTCCATCTTCTCAGGGAGCGTTACCTTGCCGGCGATCTCGGCGTTGATCGAGCCCGCGGGAAGATTTTCCAAGGCTTGCTCGACGATCTTGATGCTCTCTTGCATTTCGAGCATCCGCACCATGTAGCGGGCGTAACAATCGCCGGCCTCCGCGCAAATCACCTTGAAATCGAAATCGGGGTAGGCGAGATACGGCTCGTCCTTGCGCAGATCACGCACGACGCCGCTCGCCCGCGCGAGGGGCCCCGTGCAACTCGTGCTGATCGCGAGCTCTTTGCTGAGCACGCCGACACCCTTGGTGCGCTCAATGAAAATGCGATTCTTGTTCAAGAGCCGCGACACGTCGGAGTACGCCCGCTGAAATCCCTTGGTGAACTCGCGGACTTTGTTAACCCAATCGTGAGACACGTCGGCCATGAACCCGCCGACCCGTGAGTAACTTGCGTGAAACCGTTGGCCCGAGGCGAGCTCGCAGATGTCGTAAATCCGTTCTCGCTGCGTGAAGCAATAGAGAAACGCGGTGAAGGCACCCAAATCGAGGGCACAGGTGCCGACGTTCAAGAGGTGATCCTGAAGCCGCATCAACTCGGCGAAAATCGTGCGGACATATCTGCCGCGCGGCGTGAGCTCGATGTCCAAGAGCTTCTCGACCGCATGATGCCAAGCGATCTCGTTGGCCACCGGCGAGATGTAATTCATCCGGTCGACGATCGTCACGTATTGATTGAAATCGAGGTCTTCGCCGAGCTTCTCGAAACCGCTGTGCAGGTAGCCGATGTCCGGCACGGCCTTCACGACCCTTTCACCATCCAGCGTCAACAACAGCCGCAACGTGGTGTGCGTCGCGGGATGCTGGGGCCCGAAATTCAGCGTCCAATGATATTCGCGCTGATTCGGCTCGCTTGCGGCAATCGGTTCGTATTCGGCAAGTGGCATTTATTTTATATAGCCGAGGCGTCTCGCCTCGGTTCTTAAAAACAATTAACTCTCTGCCCGCGTAATCACGGGAAAATTATGTCGCTCTCCGCGTCCCCGCAGCGGATAATCCTTCCGCAATGGATAAGCAGCAAACTCTTGCGGCATGAGAATGCGGAGCAAATTTGGATGCCCCTCAAACCGAATGCCGTACATGTCGTAAATCTCGCGTTCCATCCAATCGGCTCCCTTCCACAGGGAATACACCGAAGGTAACTTCAAATTCGGCTCGTTGAGCATTGTCTTCACGATCAATCGCGCGCCGGTCGTCGTGTTGAGCAAGATGTAAATCACGCCAAAGCGGTCGGTCGCGTCGGGATAGTGCAAATAATCCACGGCCGTCTGCTCGGCCAGCATGTCGAAACCCAACTCTTCTTTCAAGTGCTTGAGAAAATCAAACACCTGCGCAGGCTGCACATGGACGCGCACATTGTCGCGAAACTCGCTCATCGCGAACGAGTCGGGACCAAATTGCACGCGAAGTTTTTCAAGAATGTCTTTCAACATAAATGGGCTGGCAACATACTCAATGTTTCAATTTCAATAGCCGCCGGCGCAAGCCGGTGGTCGAATGATTATCTCTTCTCCGCCATCTGCCGAGCATCTGCGGCCGGCGGTTCGCGGAACAGCACCCGCCGCACTTCGCCCGGATCGTATTTGCCAGGGCCTTCGGGCGTGGTGCGCAAGTCGAATTCCTTGCCGTCGAACGTGCCCCCCTTTTTGATTTTGGCTTGCAAGTCCATGATCCCCTGGATCAACTGCTCGGGCCGCGGCGGGCAACCGGGCACATACACGTCCACCGGAATGAAGCGATCCACGCCCTGCACCACGGCATATGTATCGAACACGCCCCCGGAACACGCGCACGCACCCATCGAGATGCACCACTTGGGCTCGGGCATTTGCAGCCAGATCCGCTGCAGCACGGGAAGCATCTTCATCACCACCCGGCCGGCGACCACCATCAAGTCGCATTGCCGGGGGCTGAACCGCATCACTTCTGCCCCAAAGCGGGCCAAGTCATAACGGGATGAAGCGGTCGCCATCAACTCGATGCCACAGCAGGCGGTCGCGAACGGCATCGGCCACAAGCTATTGGACCGGGCCCAGTTCGACACGAGATTGAGCTGCGAGATGACGACATTTTCGGGCAGGTCTAACGCCATCGGAATCCCCCCCGCCGCCATTCATAGATGTAAGCAATGGCCACCAGCAGTAGGAAGGCAATCATCGAGCCGAAGACGATATTTCGCACCTCGAAGGGAATGCCCCCCGTTTTGGCATAAGCCGACACCGCCCAGGGATACAAAAACAACAGTTCCACGTCGAAAACGAGGAACAAAATCGCGATCAAATAGAACTTCACATCAAAGTGCTGCCGAGCGTCCTCGACCGGGTCCATCCCCGACTCGTAGGGCATCGACTTGACGGTCGTATCCTTCCACGGCTTGATGAACGGCAGGTGGGTAATGGTAAGCACCGTGAGCGCAAACCCAACGATCACCGCCAGATAGACGAACACCGGGAAGAAATTTTGGACTTGCTGTTCCATGGGGGACGCCGGGAAGCGCTCCTCGTACCTTGAGTCACTCGGCACCGGCAAACCGCAGCCGGCACGGGTATTTGTGAAATTATTCACAAAGTCAGCTAAAACGCTAGCCCAGAATTAAAGGAGCTGAAAAAAGCACACCTAAACTGTGCTTTAAGCGACGCCGCATGCAGCGAGGGGAAGCCTGCGGATTGAACCAGTTTCTATCACCCTGGCCGACAAAAGGCCAACGCTTGGTACCGATTGCTCGCTATTTGACCATCTTCAACTTCGACGAATACTTGTGAATAACAAGGAATGTCGGTGAGTCGCCCACGGCACTAAAATTGCTCGTCTGAAGCAGTCTTGATTGCAAACACTTTCGACAGGCGACTTTTACACAGCGATTTATCTCCCCCTACTCAAAAGGAAGCGAAGTATGAAAATTTTACTCACAGTTGCCGTTTTAGCATTGACCACAAGCTGGGTAACCCTAGCCAGTGCCGAGGTTGACGAAGCCATGATGGCCGAAATGGAAAATTGCGCCGTCTGCAAGCACCTCACTGATAACCCAGCGCTGCTGGAACAAATGACTTGGGAAACTTTTAAAATCGACAATGGCGCGCTGTGTGTCACGACGGCACCCAAGGAAATGAAAGGCGAGTTCAATGCCCTTAGTGAAAAAATGAAGTCGGCGATGGAGCAAGTCAAAGCCGACAAACAAGCAGGCAAAGACGTCGAGGTCTGCGAGTTGTGTTCCTCAATGGGAGCAATAATGGAAACCGGCGCGAAAGAAAAAGAAATTAAGACGGCCAACGGTTGCATTCACATGATGACATCCGATGACCCCGCCGTGGTTCAGAAAATTCACGCCAACGCGGACCAGGCCATCGCCATGCAGAAGCAAATGGCCAATAAGTAATTGGAACATCTTGGCAATTTAAAAATAGAACGCGAAGCCAAATGGCCTCGCGTTCTATTTTTATCAGTACCCCGTACGGGAGTCGAACCCGTGTTACCGCCGTGAGAGGGCGACGTCCTGGGCCACTAGACGAACGGGGCAGGACAGGCATGGAATTGTAAATTATAAAATGCAAATTTGCAATTATGACGTAATTCCCTTCGTGAGCGTCATGAAGGCCGTTTCCAAGTTGATTTCCTCCTCGCCAAGACGCACTAGCGAGTGGCCGTTGTCCAAGAGCAGCCGCGCGAATTGGCTGAAGTCGTGGTCTCCCGTCACCAGCGTCACGCGCAGTCCTTGCTTGTCGAATTCGACTTTCTCGACCAGGGAATGATCTTCGAGCAGCTTGCCCGCCGCCTCGCGATCCGTCGAAACGTCGATTCTCAGCACCGTCTGTTGGCGGACCTGCTTCATCACGTCTTCCACGTTGGCATTCACAATCAACTCGCCCCGCTCGATGATGCCGATCTTGTTGCAGATATCGGCAAGCTCCGGCAAAATGTGGCTCGAGACCATGATGGTCTTGCCCATGTTGCGCAGTTCTTTCAGCAAGCCACGAATTTCAATCCGCGCCCTGGGGTCTAAACCACTCGCGGGTTCATCCAGCAAGAGCACTTGCGGATCGTGCAAGAGCACCCGCGCGAGGCCTAGCCGCTGAGTCATGCCGCGCGAAAGGCTGGTCACCAACTCGTTCCGCTTGTACCCCAAATCAACCAGATCGAGCACCTCGTTGCAAATCTTGCGGCGGTTGGGGCCGGTAATACGGTAAGCGGCGGCGAAGAACTCCAAATACTCTATCACCTGCATGTTGTCGTACACGCCAAAAAAGTCGGGCATATAGCCGATGATCCGGCGAATCTCTTTCGGCTTCGTGTAGATCGAATATCCCCCGACGTACGCTTCGCCCCAAGTGGGGTTCAACAGCGTCGCGAGTATCCGCATTGTGGTGGTCTTGCCTGCGCCGTTGGGGCCAATAAAGCCGAACACGTCCCCGCGGTCGAGTTTTAACTCGATCTTATTGATGGCGAACAACTCGCCATATTTCTTGTTCAGATCGCGCGTTTCAATCATGCGGCTACTCGGCTGCGGCGGCGCGCGCCACGGGGAAGAAAAAACGGTACACGGACAATCGCTGACTCGGCGGCGATTCCGGCGTCGAATCAGTAAGCGCTGCGTCGTGCGAGACGCTCAACTTAACACTGGCCGCGGCAGGCCCCTCGCCCAACAGGACGGCGCGGTCCATCCCCACAAGCTCGCTGGCGTCGATGAAACTTTGGTAGCGATGGGCGATCCCCGTATAACGCTCGCCACCCGCCGCACGATGGAACAACATGATCCGCACGATCTGGGCCGGGTCCAGCCCGGCGCGATCGTAGACGCGGGCTTCGTCCTTGTCGCGGACGATCCGCCGCTGGGTGAGCCATGTTTCCATGCGCCGCTGATTGGCGCCGCGCTCGACGGCGTCGATCCGCT
>JBGTMM010000688.1:0-4950 GCA_041743635.1 Bythopirellula sp. | reverse complement strand
TTCAATTGCATCGTGCTCGACGTATGTGAAGTGAGGATCGGTGATTTTTGTCAGTTTGGTCCGGCGGTACAGATTTACACGGCCACCCATCCTCTTGATGCCCAACTCCGTCGCACACACGAGTTCGGCAAGCCCATTGAGATCGGCTCGGACGTGTGGGTTGGCGGCGGGGCGATTATTTGTCCAGGCATCACGATTGGCCGCGGGTCGGTGATCGGCGCGGGAAGTGTCGTCACTCGCTCGATTCCCACGGGTGTTGTCGCGGTGGGGAATCCCTGCCGCGTTCTCCGCGAAATAGTCAATTGAGATGATATCGATCAACAGACCGACAATCGGCACTTCAAATAAGGAAAAATTTGCTATGGATTCTCAAGAAAAGCATCAACAAAAAAAAGAGAAAGAGCGCGAGCAGGAGAAAAAAGCGGACAAAGCGCACGAAGAAGAGTCGTTCGAGCAGCGTCTGCCGATCAACCCGGTGTGGTGGGTCGTTGGCACCGTGCTGGTGTTGTTAGTCGTCTATTTTTGGACGTTTGGTATTTGGTGAAGTGAGTTTACTTGGTACGGAAGTTCGCTTGAAAGTGGTCCTATCACGTCGACCATTCTGCTAGCACGCCCACGCAAAAATTCTGGCGCTTCCACAATCGCTCGACGGGATTAGAATCTCGACCCAGACGGCGGTTGTCCGCGTAATCAACTTACGAAGGTAAGTTTCTCAAAAGTACGGAGCTCATCATGCGTCACGGATGGATTGCAATGTTGTTCGTCACGGCTTGCTTGGCCGCAGGCCAAGTGCGGGCCAATGATCCCACAACCACCATCGCCGAGAGTGGACAGGTGCTCGCCGAGTTGGTTGCCATTCCCGGTCGCCAGATTCCGGCAAGTTTGCTGGCGAATGCGCAAGGTTTGGCGATCATTCCGCGGGTGATCAAAATTGGCTTTGTGGCCGGTGCTCGGCGCGGCCACGGGGTTGTCATGATCCGCGATGCCGATGGCAATTGGGGACTGCCGCGCTTTGTGACGCTCACCGGCGGCAGCGTCGGTTGGCAAGCGGGCGTCCAAGGAACCGACGTTGTGCTGGTGTTCACCACCCGCCGCAGCGTCGACGGTTTGCTCAAGGGTAAATTTACGATTGGCGTCGATGCGGCCGCCGCGGCTGGACCCGTGGGGCGGAATGCTTCCGCAGCCACCGATACTTCGCTGCAAGCCGAGATCCTCTCTTATTCGCGGAGTCGCGGGTTGTTTCTCGGTGCGTCCATCGACGGCACGGCCATCGAATTCGACCAAGCCGCAAACATGGCTTTCTATGGCTCCGCCGATCCCGAAGCGCCGCAAGTTGTGCTCCCTCCGGCGATCCAGTTGCAATCGTATGTGACGGAGCTAACCGGCGTGGCACGAGGTGGAGTTGTCGCTCCTGTGAGCGCTGACGGTGGCGTAACTGTTGGCGAAGTGAGCCCCGCCCTGGCGATTTCACCGGTGCGCGTCGAAGCCTTGCGCAGTTCGTTGATCGTGGCTGCGACACAATTGTCGCAAATTCTCAATCCCGATTGGGACAAATATCTGGCGCTCCCTGCGGACATTCAGAACCCCGCCGATGGTCCCGACGTGGCGGCATTAAATAATCTGTATGCACGCTTTGAGCTGGTGAAGGGGGGTGCTCAATACCAGGATCTGGTCGCGCGGCCGGAATTTCAAGCGACGATGGAATTGTTGCGTGAATACATCGACGCGACCCGCGCGGCGGTGCCGACGTTGGTGCTGCCGCCGCCACCCGCCAATGCGAACGTGCGGTGAAACTTAACCCGCTAAACTAGACCCGCCCAAAACTAGACACGCACAGTCCAGCCGCGTAAGGAAAGCAGCCACATCGCAGTCCACCAGAACGCGACCGTGGCCATTGCGTATCCCAACGAAGCGAGTTGCGGACTCTCGATCCACGATGTGAACAGATTGCTGTAAAGCCACTGCTTGGTTGAGACGTCGCCAACGTGCGTGACGCTCAAGAGCACGGCCAAGAGTCCCGACGCCACGAAGACGAGAATGGCGTTTACGCCGACGATTTCAAAAGCTCTGCCAAGTCTCCGCAAGCCCCAGATGTCGAACTTCAAGAGCGAACTGGCCAGGACTACCATCGCCCATCCAGCCGTGAGGACGACAAAACTACTCGTCCACAGCTTTTTGTTGATGGGCAGCGCGGTGCCCCACAACAGTCCCAGCAGCACACAAACCGCGCCCGCCGCCAGCAGCCAAAGGACGGTTTGCACATTGACCCCACGACGTTGGATAAATAGCCCCGCCCAGTAACCGGCGAGCGCCGTCACAACTGCTGGCAACGTGCTCAGCAATCCCTCGGGATCAGTTTTTTCACTTGTGCCTTGTGTGTACATGTGACTGTCGCCGAGCAGTGCGCGATCGACAATGCGAACCACGTTTCCCTCTGGAGAAAGATTCGCTTGATAGTCGCTCGTTGGCAGCCACGCCAACAGACCCCAATAACCCAAGAGCAGCACCGCGGCGAGGACGACCTGTCCACGCGGTCCCAGATGCAGGACGACCAGCGACGCGATGAAATAAACCAGGCCGATCCGCTGCAACACGCCCGGCAATCGCCAATTGCTAAAGTCCAGCGAGTCGGCATGGCCCAATAAAAAATTGAAGAGCGCCGTCGAGCGGTTCAGCATCAGCCCGAGTGCGATGAGCAGAACGGTGCGTCGCGCGATCCGCCAGTAGACGGTGGGAGAAATCTCGGCACCGTTACGAAATTTCCGCAGCGAAAAAGCGAGCGCGGTCCCCACGATGAATAAAAAGAAGGGGAACACCAAATCGGTCGGCGTCCAGCCGTGCCACGGGGCGTGACTCACGGGCCAATAGAGATGGCCCCAGTCGCCGGGATTGTTCACCATGATCATCGCCAAAATCGTGAACCCGCGAAACGCGTCGAGGGCCAGCAACCGCGAGGGTTGCAAGCTGCATGTCGGTGATGAATGGGTGAGGTGTTTCACGCAGCGTTCCTTAACCTTCCGGTTGCCTGCGTTGAGTGAGGTGCCGGTGGAGTGATTCAGCGAGAATCGTAGGATCAATACGAAAGTTGATTGCCAAAATCTTGTTGTGAACGGCACGCAAGTCTGCAATCAAGCCGATATTCGCGGCACGTTCCAAAATGCCTACTGCACCGATAATATCGAGCCCGAGTTCCGTGGCAATCTTTCGTCCTAATCGTTCGTCGATAGGTAGCGGTGCTTTCAATTCCACGGCCAAACTGATCGCCGCAAGTTCGCCGGGATCGAGTCCCGGAAGCGGCAATAACTTGAAGGGCGACTGGATGCTCAGCCATTCGGGAGAATTGTCAATAAATTTTCGAATTGCCGTTGGCGCTGCGGGGTGAGCCATTTCTTGCGCAACTTCCGCTGGCACAACCACCCGATTGAATAGTCGAGGAAGTGTCTCTTGGCACCCAACGCGAATCAAAATGTTCAGCGGCGAATTGTCGGAAACGACGAGTGTCACGGTTGGGCGGGTCCCAGTATCCGGTCGAGAGTCTGGCGGTCGGCTTCTAAGTCATCAAGGTGATAACTCAAGCAAACTCCGTGCTGTCCCAGCCATTGTTCCGTTTCCCAGCGGTTGTCGAATCCCAAAAGTTGTTGCACTTGATATCTGCTAAGTTTTTGTGTGCGGTACCCTTCGAGAGCAAGTTGCTCAATTGCCGCGCGGCTGAGATCGTTACCCACAGCCGCATGCAGAGGCCCAAGGAACTCGTCTGGTATGGTAATTGTGAAGTTCATAAAAGCTTGGCGGTTCAAGAAGAGGGCTATGCTGAGGGTCGTCTTAATTATAACTTCTGAATGTAGCTATGGGCATAGTAGCAGGGCATTTGTCAAAGCCCTTTTTGTCTTTACTTTCCTACCAACACAGCATAATCAAGTTGCGTCTTGCGGCAATTGGGAAGCGATTCGAGAAACATTCGGCCGTAGGATTTTGTGTGAACTCGCGGGTCGAGGATCACCACCCGACCCGTGTCGGTGCGGCTGCGGATCAGGCGGCCAAAGCCCTGTTTGAGTTTCAGCGCGGCTTCGGGAAGTTGATAATCGCGGAACGGTTGGCCCCCGGCAGCGGAGATCGCCTCAAAACGCGCTTCCAAGAGTGGTCGGTCCGGCACGCTAAATGGCAGCTTGGCGATGATCACCAGTTGCAACGCGTCGCCCGGCACGTCGACCCCCTGCCAGAAACTGTCGGTGCCGAATAACACGGCCCGTGAATCCTCCTTAAACCGCTCGATCATCTGCGTGCGCGGTGTTCCGTCGGCTTGGCTCAGCAAGTTGAGATTGTTGGCTCGCAACCAGGGAGCAAGTTGACTTGCCGCGCGACGAAGCGCTTCGTAACTTGTGAACAACACAAAAGCATGGCCATCGCTTTCGCGAACAAAATGGCGGATCATTTCCAGCGAGGCCCGATCGAATTCGTTGCGTTCGGCGGCAGGATCCGGCATCCCGCGCAGGGTCACCAATTCCGCTTGCTTGGAATAGTCAAACGGGCTGTCGAGCCGCAGCGTGTTGCTTTTCACTAGTCCAATACGGTCGCGGAGGAATTCAAAATCCTCGCTTTTGCCGACGGCAAGGGTCGCGCTCGTGAGAATGGCCGTCGGGACTTGGTTGAACAATTGGTCACGTAGCAAGGGGCCAACGTCGATGGGGGAAGCCAAGAGTGACAGCCGGGGCACGCCGCGACGGGTCTTGTACGCTTCGACCCAATACACCGCCCCGGCGAGCTGCTGCCGATGCCAAAAATTCAGTTCGCCGGCCAGCGCAATCAGTCGATCGTGCGCCGCGATGTAATCCTGACGTTCGGTGTCCTCCTGTTGTATATCGCCGACACGTTTCGCATCGCGGGCCAGTTTTTGCAGCTCACCGCTCAGTTGATTCTTGATATCGAGCGGTGCGATCACGCGGCCGTTGC
>JBGTMM010000687.1:0-6945 GCA_041743635.1 Bythopirellula sp. | reverse complement strand
CGATTACGACAACTTCGGCGGCCCCGTGCTGAACAGCGCCGGGCAGCTGGCGTTCCGCGCCTTGCTGACCGGGGCCGGGATCACCGCGGCCAACGACACGGCCCTCTTCGCCGGATTGCCCGGCGACCTGATGCAGATCGTGCGCGAAGGGGACCTGATCGACGTCGACCCCGGCCTCGGCATCGACAACCGCACGAATCGTAGCGGCAAGCCGCTCGCCTGTCGCTGGACAACTCCTGGGGATTTCACCTACGTCCGCTTACGGCCATTCGTCTTTGAACGCTTGTTCGCGCGGGCAGAGGGGCCCGTTCCAGCATCCTTCGTGGCAGCTTGCAATTGTTCGGACACCCATGCGTTAAGGCTCTTGCCGGCGAGAGTGGCGGCGAGGCTCGCGCGCCGGTGCAGCTCGGGCGAAAGCCGTGTGACAAATTGGCCGGAAAACGGCTTGTCGGGTTGTTCGCCGCGCTCGGCGCAGAATGCCAAATAATCGTCGATCGAATCGCGCAGCGCCTTTCTTAACTCCGCCACGCTTTTCCCCTGAAACGTAATCACGTCGCGGGTGTTGATGACTTCGCCGTGAAACAGCGATGCATCGTCGTCGTACTCCACCTTGCCGATGTAACCTTGATATTCCATCATGGCGTCACTTGAGCCTCCGTAAAAAATCTGCGCACGCTGCGCATCGCGCCCTTGTCTGTTTCATTCCGGGGATGTGGACGATGAAACACGGCACGAACGCCATGCAGGGCGACTCGAATCCGTGATCCTGCTCCCGCGGAAATTTCCGCGCCAGCGCCCGCTAACAATCCCTCGATGTCTCGCCACGGGATGTTGGAGCGGACGGGATCCTCAAAAACAGCCTCCAGCGTACGTCGATGCTTTTGATTCATGGACTACTCAATAGTATCATGCGGTGATATCATTGTCAACCGACCTTTCCCAGCCATACTTTCCGCTCGTCGAATCTCAAAAGTGGCCACAATACGTATTAACCTCGCAAATACTCCGCGAGTGCCTTCTGCCACGTTGGCAATTCCGGCCCGCCGGTCGCCGCGTATTTGCTCGTGTCGAGCCGGCTATCGCGTGGCCGGGGCGCGGGGGCTCCATACTCTTCCGTGGTAATCGGCAGGAGCTCGATCCGCATGTTCGCTTGGCGGAAAATTTCTTCCGCAAATTCATACCACGTCGTGTGGCCCTGATTCACGACGTGGAACAGGCCCCACGCCTGAGAGTGCAGCAGGAATGAGATAGCTTGCGCGACATGCGCGACGTAACTGGGGGTGCATTGTTGGTCGGCGACGACCTTGAGCTGCGCACGTTCCCTGCCCAACCGCAGCATAGTTTTCACGAAATTGGGTTTCTCGGCGGCATGGCCGTACAGGCCGCAAGTGCGCACAATGAGATGCTTCGCCCACCGTGCCGCTTGCACTTCGGCGGCGGCCTTCGTTTGGGCATAAACGCCTTGGGGATGAATGGCGGCATCCTCCGCGTGCGGCCCGCTGCCGCTCCCCTCACCGAACACATAATCGGTGCTGATCTGCACGAGCGGGCAATCAAGTTCTTCGCAGACTTCCGCCAAGTGTCCCACCGCATCGGCATTGATGCTTTGGCACAGATCGGGTTCCGCTTCGGCCTTATCCACCAGCGTGTAAGCGGCGCAGTTGATCACCGCTTCCGGACGTATTTCGAGTAACACACTCCTAATCTGCGCGGGATTGGTGAGATTAAATCGGGCCCGATTTAGCCCAACAGCGCGCGGGCCGAGTTGTCGGCAAAACTCCCGCCCCAGTTGACCGTCGGCACCTGAAATTGCAATAACCATCTGACCAAGCTCGTGTGATTCTTGGGTTGCCGATAAAAACGCTGGATTCCTCGTGGAATTGTTCCCGAAGGGGTAATTTCCTTGCCCTGTAGGCGCTGGAAATTACAATGGACAGATTACCCTGTGACGTGCTCCCAAGATACCCGGCTCGACAGTTATGAATCTCCTTGTCGTGGGGAGGGCCCTTCTTTGTGCCCTTCTGCTCACTAGCTCGCTCAACGCGCTCACTGTCATCAATTCGCCACCAACGACTATCGGTGATGACGAAGAGATCAACGCCGACACGCGCCTCAATGTTTTGCCGAACGGCAGTGTTGGCAATTCTTTCGATGCCAATTCCGGCGGCGAAGTTTTCATCTCGGGCGGGAACGTGGGGGACAACTTTCGAGCCAATATTGGCAGCCAGGTGACGATCTCCGGCGGCAACGTGGGCGACACCTTTCGCGTGAGCGCGGGGGCGATGGCCAATCTGTCCGGCGGCACCGTGGGGGACAGTTTTCAGGCCAACGTCGGCGCGAGTGAAGTTGACATCTTCGGCGGCGAATTTCGCCTGAATGGAACTTTGATCGGCGGATTGGCCGCCGTTGGCAATTCACAAACGGTTGTTGTTCCCAGCGGCGGATTGCTCAGCGGTACGCTCTCGGATGGCACGCCGTTCGCTTTCGCTTCCGGCGATGGCGATTCCTTCTCCGCGGCGACTTTGACCCTGCGTGTCACGACGTTGCCGGCGATCAGCCCCCTCACCATCAATGCTCCGGGCCAGAGTGTGCCGTTGGGTATCCGCCAAGGCCAGACATTGAATGTGGGAAGTGGGGCGACGGTCGCGCGCAATTTTTCCGCCGGCCGTGGCAGCGTCGTGAATGTGCAAGCCGGAGGATTGGTCGGTAACAATCTGGAAGCGGTGGCCAGCCAAGTGAACATTCACGGCGGCACCGTCGGCAGCCGATTCGACGCCTTCCAAGGCAGCATGATCAACGTGATGGGGGGTTCCGTGGGTGACAACTTCGACGCGTTCAACGGCAGTGGGGTTCATATTTCCGGCGGCAGCGTCGGCAATTTTTTTACGGCTCATCAAGGGAGCCAAGTCAATATTTCAGGCGGTAACGTTGGAGCTTTTTTCAATGCCAACGATGGCAGCGAGGTGAATATTTCCGGGGGTACGGTGGGTAGCTTTCTCAACGCCAACAGTGGCAGCGAGGTCAACATTTCGGGCGGCAACATCGGCGGTTTCATCAATGCTAATTCAGGCAGTGTGGTTAATATCTCTGCCGGCAACTTCGGCAACAATTTCACGGCTCGCAGCGGCAGTACCGTCAATGTCTCCGGCGGAACTCTGGGTGACGAGTTCAACGCCTTCGCTCTCAGTGAGATCAATCTCGAAGGAACCAAGTTCTTTCTGAACGGTCTGCCCCTGCTGGGACTTTCGCAAACACCGACCACGTTGACCACTCGCAATGCAACCCTGAGTGGAATGCTAATAAATGGTTCAGCATTCAGCTTCGATCTCAATAGTACTGACATCTCCGGACAGGATTATTTCGACACGAGCGCCCTATTGACGCTCACCATCGGCTATGCAAGCGCGGATTTCAATTTGGATGGCGACGTCGATGGCGGTGATCTGGCGACTTGGCGATCATCGTACGGCAACAACGTCAACGCGGATGCTGATGAAGATGGTGACACGGATGGTCGCGACTTTTTGCTCTGGCAAAGGCAATACACGGGGCCTGGCGGCTTGCAAGCTGGGGGCCTCGCAATTCCCGAGCCAACGGGGTGGTTGCACTGGGTGCTGCCATGTGTGGCTGTGGTGGTCTGTTGCAGGAGAAGTCAACGTCCCGCTCGGGGCTAGCTGATTGTTCTGGCCAACCCCGCTTGCCAAGGCGATTTACACCAATATGTGCCCTCTGCGTATCCCTCTAGGGAGTTGTTCGATAAGCGTACAAGGGGGTTGAGATTTCAAAGACTGATATTGAGAAAAATCCGGTCCAAACTATTCCCAAGGGGGTCTCGCGCTGCGATAATCCTGTATATTTTGAATTGCCTACTTTGATTTTGCTTCGCAATCTCCACCCCGCCTCAAAAAAGCATGCCGCCTCAAAAGGCATGTTAGTGCAGTGGGTTACGAGAAGGGACCGCGACGCCCGTCCGTTGCCAGTATTGCATGGATTGCTCAGTCATTTCTTGTCGAGCAAATACCTTTAGAAAAAGACTGTGAGTGGTTAACGCTATGAGAGTCATGTTCATCTACACCGATGTGGGGATTTCAGTCGGTTACTCGTGCGGCATCGGAGTCCTCTCCGCCTATCTCAAGGAGCATGGGCACGATACTCGATTGATTCATGTCTCGGATGAGCTCGACTACGCGCTCGATCCCGAGCGAATCGTTGCGGATATTAAAGCATACGACCCTGGTCTGATCGCGTTTTCCGCGGTCACCAACCAATGGTACTTCGTCAAGCAGTTGGCCCGCTTTATTCGTCGCTCAATTGATACGCCGATTGTCGTCGGGGGTCATCATGCGAACGCCGTCCCCGAGGAAGTCATCGCCGAAAAATATGTCGATTATGCTTGCAAGGGCGAAGGCGAAAAGCCGCTGCTGGAGTTAGTCGATCGCCTCGAACAAGGTTTGCCTTGCGATGCGATTGCAAACATCATGGCCAAGCGCAGTTCGCGCGGGATCGCTGGCTTCGTCGAAGCGGCCATGGAAACTACCATGAGCAACGGCCATGGCCACGAGATTAGTGCCTACGCCAACGGGACAAACGGTGGTGGTACGGCCGTCCTCACCAAGGCTAAATCTGCCCTGGTCGAAACCGTCGGCATTGACATCGGCAAACGCGGGCAGGTCTCTGTCAAGGCATCCCAAGCAACTATCTCTGCCACTAGCTCCCTGGCGACCGTCGGCACGGGCGATGTGATCGACAACAAGATGGGACGTTGGGTTCAAGACCTCGATACCCTGCCCTTCGAGGATCGCGATGTTTTCTCCTATGATCGCATCGTCGAATCGCGGCACGGCTGGGCTGAGGTGATTGCTTCGCGCGGCTGTCCGTATGCCTGCACCTATTGTTTCAATCTCCCCTTGTTCAGTCGCTACAAGAACGACACCAAGGACACAGACGACAAAATCACGATGCGGGACTTCGTTCGCCGCCGTAGCGTCGATTCCACCATCGGCATGCTGACCGAAGTCAAAGAGCGATATCCGAACGTCAAGTATTTCACGTTCGTGGACGACGTGTTTGCGATTTATTCGCGTTGGCTGGCGGACTTGGCTCCCCGTTATGCGAAGGAAGTGGGTGTCCCGTTCGCCTGCACGACCCAGCCGCTGGCGTTCAACGAGGAGATTGCTCGTCTGCTCAAGGAGATGGGCTGCAAGGTTGTGAAAATGGGCGTCGAAGCCGGCAATGCCGATATTCGCAATCAGGTGCTCAATCGCAATATCCCCGACAGCGTGTTGATCGAAGATTTTCGCCTGGCCCGCCAGTACGGGCTCAAGCCGCAAGCCTTCAACATGATCGGACTGCCCACCGAAACGCGCGAAAACATGATGGAAACGGTCCGGCTGAACGCTAAGCTACGTTCTTATATCGTCTGGATGTCTACCTTCATGCCCTACCCCGGCACGGTGCTGCACGATTTCTGTGTGAACAACGATCTGATCGACCCGCAAAAGTGGGACGAGATTCGCAGCTATCGCGGCGGTTCTGTTTTGAAGGAAGGTTCGTTTACCTACGTGGAACTAGAAAAAATGCGCATCATGTTCAAATGGCATTTGAACGCCGAGCTTGAGAATGATTGCTCCGATGAGTTCCAAGGTTACATCGACAGACTATCCGTTAGAAAAGACGAAGACTGGTTTGATGGCACGGCCGAAGACGCCTTCCAAGAACAGGACAAGGAGCTCGACAAGCGCTGGCGCGAGCGGAAAGTCGATCACTATATAACCAAGAAATACGTGAATATGTTTTGGGCCGAGGAATACGATTACGATATTTCGTAATTCGTATTGCTCCTCGTGTTTAATTTTTGCGAATTGGTGGCTATCGTGTCTCGGAAATGTCCTCAGTGCGAGTCCAGTGACCACGTCCAGGAAGTGTCGCGTGCCCAGGCGCGTGAAACGATCGAAGAAGTGGTTTACGTCGAGCAAAAAATCAAGAAATTCAATCGGGAAGGTGCCGAAAATATGGAGACCATCCGCATCCCCGAATTTGAAGAGCGCGAAGTGAGCGTTGATCTGGTAAAATACACATGCGAAAGCTGCGGCTGGTCGCAGACCGTTCGGGAGAATGAAGTCTCCTTGGCTGAATAACGTCCCAACACTGTTTGGGTTCAATTTGATCGTGGACTTTGGATAGTGCGGGACAGTTGATGGAAGATGGTTGGGTAAAAGTTGCTAGTACCTCCGACTTGCGGGAGGGGACCGGTTTTGACACCGGCGTGGAAATCGATAGAGAAATCGTGGGCCTGTTTATGCTCGACGGCGCTTACTACGCCGTCGGCGAATGCACCCACGAGCGAGGTCCCATTTGTCAGGGACACATCGACGGCGGTACCGTAACTTGCCCCTGGCACTCAGCGAAATTCAACGTCAAGACGGGCGAATGTTTGCAGGGACCCGTGGCCTGCCGTGTTAGCGGCAGCGTGTTGGCGGGCTCGGAATTGATGGAAGAAAACGACGAGATCGGCAATCTCGTGAGCTTTGAAGTGCAGGTCAAGGATCAGGATATTTACGTCCGCCAACGTAGCTAGATTCTGAAGCTAGATTCCGCGGCTAGGTTCTTAGGTCGACAATAGGGGAGCTTGGAAAGTGAGCACGCTGGTTCTGGGAGGTGGAGTGGCTGGTCTGTCGGCGGCCTATTACTCCGGCGCTCCCGTCTACGAAGCCGCGCCGATTTTCGGCGGCGTGGCGCGTTCCAAGCAAGTGGACGGTTTCACCTTCGACTACGGCATTCACCTCCTACAAACGGAGCAGGTATCGTTCCTCGAGCAACTCGCCAAGTGGAACGTCTCTTTTGATCTCCGCCGCCGCCATGCGATGATCTACTCGCATGGAACTTTCACGCCCTATCCCTTTCAAATCAACACGGCCGGCCTGCCGATCCGCCTGCGGTTGCATT
>JBGTMM010000686.1:0-2788 GCA_041743635.1 Bythopirellula sp. | reverse complement strand
GTCACGCCGACCCAAAACGTCGACGCGCAGGTCGCCAGGAACAACAGAATCGGCAGCAGCGTGCGGCGCTGGGGGCGGAAATGGAGGTCGGAAACTTTGAGCTCGGGCAGATTCGCGAAGGCGGGATCGTTGAACGGATCGTCGGAATCGAATTGGTGTTGGGGCGCGGGGGATGTTGGTTTTGTGGGTTCGGGACCCGCCCGCTCCGAGACGACCGCCCGCTGCTCACTCACCGCCCGCTGAAGCGGACTCGCCGGGGCCGCGTGTGGTTCTGGGGTGGGGGCCTCTTCGTCCATCGAAGAATCTTAACGGACTCGGCGCTCAGGGCAAAGGGCGTGCTGCACTCAATAAATCTCGAGGCTCTTGACCACGCTGGTTTCGCTCGATCTGGCCGCCGACAAGCACCGCTCGGCCGTCAGCAGCAAGTCCATCGGCCGGAAACTTTTGGAGGGCAATGTTACCGACGCAATTCCGACGCTAATGACCCGCCGCGCCGGGCGATCCGTTTTGGCGATCCGCTCTAGCGAGCGCTCGACATTGCGGATCAAGGCCTGAGCCAACCGGACTGCCGCTTGCTTGTCGCACATCGGGAGCACCACCGTTCTCCGCCAGGCGGCATTGCGTTCCATCAGCGTGTTTGTGGGAAATTCTTCGCGACAAGTGGCGTCCAAAAGTTGCGAGATCACGCTTTCGTTGTCGTCGATGTCCTGCGTGTCGTCGGAAATGTCGAACATCACGACGCTCAGCGGCTGGCGGCGAGCGCGGCAAGTTCCCGCGATCAGCGTGATCCAATGCACAAACTGACTCTGCCACTGCTCGGCTGGTTGCTGCCGAGCCGTCCTCGCGGAAAACATTGAAATCGATTGCGGGACTTCGACGATCGTGGGTGAACGGTGCAAAAAGCCATCCATCGCGACCCGCAGTTGCACGGCTTCTTGCAGCAACGAATCCGAGGTCAACAAACCTTCTGTGGGTCTCGCTGACATCGTACCAAAGGCCGCTTCCGTGAGTTCCGACATCTGTTCATGTGCCGCGATCAAGACCTGAACGTAATCCAGCGTATCACCCACATCGAGCGACAACACATCGGCAAGCTGCCCCACCTTGGGTTGCAGACTCACGATCAGTTCGTGCAGTTGCACCTTATTGAGATCGCAATATGCCTCGCCCGCCTCCAACAAATCGGGCAAGACGCTGAGTCGATGCTGCCCCACTAATTCCGAGGTCAAGTTGGCCAGGTGCAACACCCTAGCCACGGGATTGTTGAGCCGGTGCTCCTTGGCGAGCGCGCGCGGATCGTGCTGGCTGGCAATCGCCTCGACCAATTGCCGAGGCATCTGCCATGCGCGCAATAAAGCCGTGGTCAACTCGATGTGGTCAAAACCAAAGGCTTCGGACTCAAGCTGGCGCAGATCGACGCCTGTTTCCGACGAACGAATCAGCAACACCGCGTAGGACGGGCCAATTTGTTTAGCGAACACCAACACGCCCAAGCCTTGCAGCAAGCCAGCGAGAAAGGCTTCATCGCCGGGCGTGTGAAACAGTTGCTCGCTGATCTCGCGCGCCGCCACCGCGCGGGCGAGCGTGGTGGTCCAATACAACTTTAATTGCTCGCGCGCTAAGTTGGCGAACAAACTGTCGGGCAAACTGAAACCAAGCACCAAAATCTTCAGCGGCTTGATACCCAACAAGGCAATCGCCTGATTGAGATCCGAAACTTCTCCCGACAAACCGAAGAGCGAACTGTTGACCACCCGCAGAATTTTGGCCGTGAGCGCTGGGTCGCGGAGGATGCACTCCTTGATCGCTTGCGGCTCGACGTTCGGATTGCTCGTGAGTTGAATGACCTCAGCCGCGACCGCGGGGAGGGTGTACAGCGCCCGCGCTCGCGCCACCATGCTGTCGATTGCCAGCGGGGTTGATTGCTCTCGCAGGGGTAGAAACCCGGTGGGAGTGAGCATGTCATTGGACTCGCGAGAGGGGACAGTGAGGGATAGTAAAATATAGGTTAAGAATGCGGCGTAAAATGTACCCTCGGGATGACAAAACTGCGCCAAATTCACTACAATCACCGCTTCACACCATTGCTGGAGGCATGGGAACACTCGATGGATCGCTCACTCATTCTGCTATTCTCTTGTTGGTGGGCTTGCTTTCCATCAACGTGGCTCCGCGCACAAAGTCTCGCTCCCTCGACGCACGAACTGTCCGTTGCGCACCTCGTCGCGGATGCCACGCTCCACGACGTGGTATTTGTCGATCCACAATTCGGCTGGGCTGTCGGCGAGCAGGGAGCGATTTGGCACACCTCCGATGGCGGCAAAAACTGGCAGCTTCAAAAGTCGGGAGTTAAAATTGGGCTGCACGGCGTGTGGTTTGTTGATCGCAACATCGGCTGGGCGGTCGGCGGAGTAACGCTGCCCTATCTCTGGACCAGCCAGGCCGTCGTGTTGCGCACGACCGATGGCGGCGCAACTTGGCAACAGCAGTTGGCGCTACTCCCCGCGCTCGAGCGCGTGAAGTTTTTTGATGCCGATCACGGAGTCGCCTGGGGCCGCGGTTCGGGGGGTGATCCGCTGGGCGTGTTTGCTTCCGACGACGGCGGACGTAACTGGCGACCCGTCGGGGTGGGCCCGCCGTCGGCTTGGTGGGGCGGTGATTTCATCAATCAACGCACCGGCGCGGTGGTGGGTTCTGGCGGCAAAATGGCACGCATCGCAAGCGGTGATGCGGCGCCAGTTTCGCCCCCACTAGCCAAGGGCAATCTGCGCGCGGTGCAACTCGCGCT
>JBGTMM010000685.1:0-1569 GCA_041743635.1 Bythopirellula sp. | reverse complement strand
TTCCTGCACTTGTCAGGCGTTGCACGACGGGCACGTTGCGATAGATGGTAACTGGACTTTTGCGTTTTTGGGTTTCAAGATCGGTTGGGTTGGCTTGGTCAGCTAGCAATCGCTAGATGTTGTGTTGCTTGCATGGGATTTAGTGGATGATGTTGAGTTGGGATGAAATTCGGTCGAATCGGTGGTCTGCTGTGGCATGGCTCACAGTTCCTCAGAGAGATCCTATCATGCCCGGCATCGTCCAATTCCCACGCGTGGTTGACGAAGTGATCGAATCGTTCGCTGATTTGTTTCCCAACCAGCCGCAGCGACAACACTTTGCTGAATATCTGACCGGTCTCTTGGTCGCCAAGAACAAGAGCGTCAGCGGCATCAATTCCGAGTTCGTCGACACGACCGACCAATCGTGTCTCAACCGGTTTGTGACGGCAGCCGAATGGGACGTCGAGGCGCTCAACGCCCGGCGGCTGGAGTTGCTGCAGGAAGATCCTGCGACACGCTACTCCGACCGCGGGGTGATCGCGATCGACGACGTATTGATCGACCACGACGGGAAGCTGATCGAGGACGTGGGTTGGTTCTGGGACCATGCCGAGCAGCGGCACAAGATTGCTCACGACTACTTGTTTGGAAACTACGTTTGCCCGAGCGGCAAGCATTACCCGTTGGAGTTTCGCCGCTTCAAGAAGCGGGATCAGTGCGCGCAGACGGGCGAGGCGTTTCAGGACCACGGCGTGTTGTTTCGGCAGTTGGTCGACTGGGTTTGTGAGCGGGGAATCCCCGGCGACTTCACGTTTGACAGCTATTTTTCCAGTGCCCAGAATCTCAACCATATCCATGAGCAGAAAAACGCTTCGGGCGAATCGCGGGCCTACGTGGGCGACCTCAAGACCAACCGCAAATTGGAAGTCCGCGGCCAGAGCCTGCGGGCCGACGAGCTGGCCGCACAGGTCCCGCGAGAGAAACGCCGCGAATTGCGGCGAGGCGACGCGCGTCAGTGGTTCTACACGACCACCGTCCGCTTGCCTCAGGTCAAGCATCCGGTGCGGATCGTCCTCATCTGGCACAACCGTCGCGACGAAAAGCTCGCCAAGGTGCTTATCACCAACCGCACTCGCTGGGAGGTCAATCGCATCCTCAAGACGTACCGTTATCGTTGGACCGGCACGGAAACCTTTCACCGTGACGGCAAGCAAGAGTTGGGCATGGGAGCGTGTCAGCTGCGCAGCGGCCAAGGCCAGACCAGGCATATGCACTTGGTGATGTTGGCGTACACGATCTTGATGCGTGAACTCCATTCTAGCCGTGCGAAGGAATGGGCCATGAGACGGTTGACGACCATTGGCCAAGCCTGCCGCGCCGTTGCCGACGAAACGCTCGGAAACACCCTCCGATGGGCCATCTCCCAAATCAACGAACATTCTCAAAAACCACAACACGTCATCGCCCAATTGGGGTTGATTTAGCGATTTGCAAAAGTCCAGTGGTAACATAGTTCTCATCTTCATCATCGAAGAGCCGGAATCCGTGTAGGTCAATTTCAGGAAGTCCGATATCGAGGTCGACCTT
>JBGTMM010000684.1:0-4350 GCA_041743635.1 Bythopirellula sp. | reverse complement strand
GCCACACCCTCCCTGGGTTGGTCGTTGCGACGCTGGCGTGGGCGTGAGCCCGTGTGCGGTTTGGTAGGCGGGAGTGTGCGGAGACCCTGCTGGGTCGGAGGCGGGTCGAGGTCGGTTGTAACGTATGTCCCCACGGTCAGGCGTCACATCAGTCGAGCCAATCCATGACTCGATAAAAAACAGACCGATGTTGACGCTTCCAACTATGGTGAGTCTCAGCTAACACGTGAGTGCTTTGCTTGCGACATCAACACGTATCGGCGAGGCGTGTTGGGGCGCTTGAGTTCACGGAAGTAATTTTCCCGAACTGAGTTAGAACGACTGTTGGGTAAAATTTGCCGTCCACGTTGACCTTTTGAGAGGTAACGATTCTCCGCTGAGCGAATTACCGTAAGTGACGCCTAGGAACTTTTCGTGATTGTGTTATCTTGACTAATCCACCGAGTCGAATCGCAGTTTTTGGTCGAGCTTTGCGAACAGGACGCCTAATCAGCCAAGTGCCGCCATTCGATAGAGGCCCCTTGGACGTTAAACTCAGGCTAAGCGTTAACCTCGCTGAGTGGTAGCAATTTGATTTCCCCGTGTGACCTGTTTCCCGTGTACACCTCCGCTGAGTCCCTCCTTCGATTTCTTCCCATTCAGTTCCTTCCTTTTATGGGTAGCCGCCCAAGCAGTTGCTGATTCCCAGCCCCCAAAGCTTGGCATCCCACGCGCGAGATTTCTCTTGAATCTGCGTCGCTGGCCGAGGGGCCAATTTTGTGTGTTGATCGTTTGTGCAGCGGTAGACGCACCGCACGTCGCATTGGCGGCTGATCCCCTGGATTGGCCCATGTGGCGTGGGCCGCACCAAAACAATAGTTCCACGGAAAAGGGTTTGGTGGACTCCTGGGACCCCGAGGGAGGCCCCGGAAGCAACCTTATTTGGAAGAACGAGGAGCTAGGCGGGCGTTCGACCCCCATCGTGATAAATGGCAAGCTATACACGCTAGTCCGCGATAAGCCCGGCACGGAGGTTGAAGGGGAAAAAGTTGTTTGCGTCGATGCCGTCACCGGCAAGAAGCTGTGGGAACATCGTTTTAATGTGTACTTGAGCGAAGTCCCCGACACGCGGGTCGGATGGTCGTCGTGCGTGGGCGATCCAGAAACAGGTCGCGTTTATGCCCAAAGTGTGTCGGGCTACTTTTGCTGCTTGGAAGGCGAGACCGGCGAGCTGGTGTGGGACCGCAGCCTGCATGAAGAACTCGGGCTGATTAACACCTATGGGGGCCGCACGAATTTCCCGCTCGTGTTTGAAGATCAAGTGATCACGAGCGCGGTGATTGTCGGTTGGGGGGACGAACCGAAATACGGCAGACTCGCGGTGCCGGCGCATCGCTTTTTGGGAATGGACAAAGCAACGGGCGAAATTCGCTGGCTTAGCGGCACGGGCCTTGCGCCGTTTGACACGACATACAGCACGCCGGCGATTAAGGTCATCAACGGCCAGCAGACCATGGTATTCGGGTCAGGCGATGGCGAAGTCTGGGCCATGCAGCCGCGGACAGGGAAAACGTTGTGGCATTTTCCTCTCTCACTCCAGAGCGGCATCAGTGTTTCTCCCTTGGTTGACAACAACGGACGGGTCTATGTGTCGCACAGTGAAGAAAACACGTTCGGCAACTCGATGGGTGCGGTCGTTTGTCTTGATGGTTCGAAAACTGGGGATTTGACCGGCACGGAAATATGGCGGCAGTTTGAGATCATGGCTGGCAAAGCCTCGCCGGTGATGCTCGACGGGCGGCTCTACATCGTCGACGACCGCGCGAAGATGTTTATGTTTGATGCCGAATCGGGCGAGCAGATCGCCAAGAAGGCCCTCGGCACGTCGATGCGTTCGACGCCGCTGGTGGCTGACGGCAAGCTTTATACCTGCACCAACGCCGGAGTGTGGTACATCCTCAAACCGACCGAAGACGGCGTCGAGGTCGTGCATAAGCTGCGGCTGGATGACGATGAGAGTGACGGCTCGCCGATTGTCTCGCACGGCCGAATTTATTTGCCCACTTCCGCGGCACTCTATTGCATCGGCGATCCCGAAGCGAAAACCACGGCTGGTCCGCAGCCCGAGTGGCCGCAGGAGAAACCAGTTTTGGAAGATCAAAATCCGACGCTTGTGCAAATCATCCCTTACGATGCCACGCTGGCCCCTGGCGAATCTCAGGATTACAAGGTGCGGCTTTTCAATTCGCTAGGGCAGTTATTAAGAGAAGTGCCGGCGAGTGAGGCGCAATTCAGCGTCGATGGTCCCGGCTCGGCCAGTGCCGACGGCAAATATACCGCCCCGGCGGACAAAGCTCATCAGGTAGCGCTAGTGACCTGCCAAGTAGGTGACCTCACGGGCACGGCACGGATTCGCATCGTGCCGACGCTGCCGTGGGAGTTCGATTTTGCCGAGGGAGAGGTGCCACCCACCTGGATCGGCGGGCGGATTCGCTACGTCACTCGTGAGAAGGACGGCGAGCGCTTTATCGCCAAGAAGAGCTTGCTTCCCACCCCCAAGAGCCCGAACAATAAGCTGGGCACGCGCAGCCAGTTGACGATGGGGCCGATTGACTTGGCCGATTACACCATTCAGGCCGACTTCGCACTCGATGAACTGGATGGGCGGCTGCCTGACTTCGGGATCACCAACAGCCGCTACACGATGACCGTGCGGGCGATGAGCGGCAAAGTGCGGATTTACAGTTGGAGCCCGCACGACTATCGCACGTTTTCCGAGGCGGATTTTCGTCCCGAATCCAATAAATGGTACACCATGAAGCTGCGGGTCGAACCAGGGGACGGCCAGGTCAAGGTGCTCGGCAAGCTCTGGCCGCGCGGCGAGGAAGAGCCGGACGCTTGGACGATGGAAATGGTCGATCAAGCGCCGAACTTGCACGGCAGCCCCGGCTTGTTCGGTAAGAGCGATACCGCGGAATTGTTTGTCGACAACATTAAAGTCTTTGCCAACGAGTAGGGATTTCCATGAAAAGCTTTTGGAAGATGTGCGCGATTCTTGTCGGGCTCGTGCTGGGTTGGACGGCAGCCGCGTCGAGGGACGCCTTTGGCGACGTGTCCAACGAGGAGGCGAGCGACACGCCCAATAAAGACTGGAACCAATGGGGCGGCACGCCCGAGCGCAATAACGTGCCGGTTGGCAAGGATATTCCCACCGAATGGAACGTCGGGAAGTTCGATTATCGCACGGGTGAATGGGACGACTCCAAGGCGAAGAACATCAAGTGGGTCGCTCGGCTTGGTTCGCAGACCTATGGCAATCCCGTCGTGGCCGACGAGAAAGTCTTTGTTGGCACGAACAACACGGCCGGCTGGATCGAGCGTTACCCCAGCGACGTGGATTTAGGCGTGCTCCTGGCGTTTGACACGAAGGACGGCAAATTCTTGTGGCAACATAGTAGCGAAAAGCTCCCGACGGGCCGTGTGCATGATTGGCCTTTACAGGGAATCTGTAGCGCGGCCTACGTCGAAGGCGAACTGCTCTATTATGTCACAAGTCGTGGAGAGGTTGCGTGCCTCGATACCGAGGGTTTTCATGATGGCGAGAACGACGGAGAGGTCACCAACGAAGAAGAGATCATCAAAAAAACCGGCAAGCCTTACGACATGAAAAAGGAAGCTGATGTCATCTGGACTTACGACATGATGTCGGAGATGAACGTCTTGCAGCACAACATGGCGAGCTGTTCGATCACCGGCGCGGGGGATTTGCTGTTTATCTGCACGTCGAATGGGGTCGACTACGAGCACAATTATATTCCTGCTCCCGAAGCTCCCAGCTTTTTTGTGATGAACAAGAACACGAAAGAGATTCTGTGGACCGATGATTCGCCGGGACTGAACATTCTACACGGGCAGTGGTCGTCGCCGGCCTATGCGGTGTTCGCTGGCCAGCCGCAGGTGATTTTTGCTGGCGGCGATGGCTGGGTTTATAGTTTTGACCCGCAAGGCGACGGCGCGGGACAGGCAAAACTCTTGTGGAAATTCGACGCCAATCCGAAGGAGTCGCATTACAGCCTGAACCGCGCCACGCGGAATCACATCATCGCGACCCCTGTGATTCACGATGGCCTGGTATACGTGGGGGTCGGCGAAGACCCCGAACATGGCGAGGGGGTGGGCCATTTGTGGTGCATCGATCCCACGAAACGGGGGGATGTGAGTGCGGAGCTTGCCTTCAACAAAGACAGCCCCGACAAGCCGATTCCGCACAAGCGGCTGCAGGCCGTTGTGCCCGAGGAAGGGGATTTCGCTCGGCCAAATCCCAACTCGGCCGTGGTGTGGCACTTCAGCGAAGTCGATGCCGACGGCGAT
>JBGTMM010000683.1:0-5975 GCA_041743635.1 Bythopirellula sp. | reverse complement strand
AATATCAAAACCACCCGCAGCAGCGACATCGACTCCCAAGGCACCAACCGTCCCCAGCGTACCCGCCGAGTTGGCTTGCGTCACTAAGATGTTAAGACGCGTGTCGATGCCATAAAGCTGCGTATTAGAAGGGGGAGTTGGAGCAGGATTGGTGTTGTTCGTGTAAGCGGAATGAACGACGTTGGGATCGTCGCCAGAATTAGGGTCGCCGGGCCCATAGAATAAATTAGTGAACTGGCCCGCCGAGCCGTCGTTGGGGTTAATCACATAGTTCCTGTTGGTTTCGGCAACCGCGCGGATGCGATCGATCCCGGGGTTAAAGTCGAAGCCAAAATTAAAGCCGTTGAGAGTTGGTGTGAAAGCACCTGGTGGCGGAACTTCGGTTGCGACGCCCGTGTTGACATTCACAGTGTACAGTCGGCTTGAGCTACCCAGGGCAAACATTTGGCCCGTGGCAGGGCGGAAGTCGATCCCCTTGACCGTCTCGTTGGATTGCAGGCCGCTAATAGCAACGCCCGAATCCAACACCATGGGAGAGGCCGAATCCCACGTCACAAGAGTTTGTCCGCCAAGTTCGGCAATTGCATAAATCGTTTCAGCAGATGATGGCGCGGAAAAACTAAACACGCCTGCGCATACAAGAAGAGAACAAGTTAATCTTTTGATCACAGTAGACACCCTCTAAGTTGATTTAATCGGTAGGAGAAAGCTCTTGCTCTCTCACCAAGACCGAAATTGGGTTGGAAGTCATTTTCCAACGCTGCCCAGAACGCTAATGATTACGTGAGTTTATTCTAATCGGATTCACGTCGAATAGACCATTTTGGCAAAAAAATTCTGAAAAAAACCTAGAAAAGTGGCAAGTGTTCAATTCTCGAGAAAAACTAACAGCCAGTCGGTAAATGGTCCTTTATGAACCAGCGGTACGGTACGGTAACAGTCCGTTCTTATACGTTTCCCGCTAATTTTGACAGCTTCAAGCAAACCTTGGCTACTCATCGAGTAGCAAAAGTCGATCGGCAAAAGGGTACTTTGTGAGTCATCCTGACGCGTGATCTCATCCTCCTCGACGTGCGACGTGTGATCCTTCCAGAGCCAAGCTTGCGCGGCGAATTCGTTTCTGAAGTTGTCGAGCATTGCGAGTGCCGTGCCGTTCTTATCGACGGGAATCGGCGTGGAACCGGTCGTGTCAACGCCAATGCCGACCACATTCTTGGCATCAAACCCCGACATCGCGTTTGCCACCCGCACGGCTCCACCCACCGCTTGAAAAAAGCCTTCGATATAGTCAGCCGGATTCTGCCGCGCGAGATTAAGATCACTCGGATCGAGCAAAATCCCCGCCTCCCCGCTCGGGTAACCGTAGACGGCCGTGGCGATTTCCTCACCCGACGCAATATCGACCACCAACGCCCGCACGCTGTTGGTACCGTAGTCGTCCCCGATGGCATTTATTTATGACGGATGCTTCCGCAGCACGTGAGTTGATGAGTGAGCCGTCATTATCTATTGCAAGAGCAGTGAAGGGAAAGCAAAATCGCCCTTCCAAAATAACCACCGCAACCACGGCATGTGCCGTGCGTTTTTCAAGAACTTTAGCTTCGCTTCAAAGCTCGTTGCCAACACCGCTCCGGAGCGTTAAATTCAGTTTGCATGGCGCCATCGGGCGCCAAACTTCCGCTCTTCGCCTTTATGCGTTTCTAAGACAGGAGTTATCGTGATCCGGTTCCTCTGTACACCCATTCTGCTTATCTCCCTTGCCAGTCATGCCCACGCCGAGGTTGCGATCTCCGACTTCGACGAGATTCAACTTTATACACTCAAGAACTCGGCCGGAATGGAGGTCAAAGTCACAAATTTTGGGGCAATTATTACCTCGATCAAGGTTCCCGGCCGCGATGGCAACATGGCCGACGTGACGCTCGGTTACGACAACGTGGCCGACTACATCAATGCGGTCGACAAGCCGTACTTCGGCGCAGTCGTCGGTCGCTACGGAAATCGGATCGCCAAGGGCAAGTTTTCCATCGATGGCAATGAATATTCGCTTCCCATCAATAATGATCCCAACAGCCTCCACGGCGGGGTGATCGGCTTCGATAAAGTCGTCTGGGTTGCCGAAGTCGTCGGGGAGAACGGCGTGAAGCTCACCTACCTCGCGAAGGACATGGAGCAGGGCTATCCCGGCAATCTCACCGTCACAGTGACCTACACGCTGACCGACGACAACGAGATTGTCGTCGATTACCACGCCACGACCGACAAAGCCACGCCGGTGAATGTCACCCAGCACGCCTACTTCAATCTCAAGGGAGAAGGAGAGGGCACCATTCTCGACCATGAGCTCACGATCAACGCCGACCGCTACACGCCCGTCGATGCAACGCTCATCCCCACCGGCGAACTCGCCCCCGTCGAAGGAACACCATTCGATTTCCGCACCGCAAAACCCATCGGCCGTGATATCGAACAAGAGAATGAGCAACTCAAATTCGGCGGCGGCTACGACCACAATTGGGTGCTTAGCCGCCAGAGCGAAAAAGATTTGGAACTCGCCGCCACGCTCTACGAACCCCAATCGGGCCGCGTGCTAGAAATCTCCACCACCGAGCCCGGTCTCCAATTCTACTCGGGCAACTTTCTTACCGGCGTGCTCAAGGGCAAGAGCGGCAAGCCCTACGTCCACCGCGGTGGCTTGTGCCTGGAAACGCAGCACTACCCCGACAGCCCCAATCAGCCGGAATTTCCGGACACGATTCTCAAACCCGGAGAGACCTACGAAAGCCAGACGGTCTTTAAGTTCTCGGTCAAAGATTAAGAGCTCACTGCAAGCCCGGGGGCTTACTGCCAACGTGGTGGCGGCAATTTCCCTTCCCGCTCATCGCCCCGAATGCTGGTTTGCCAAACTTTTTTTGTCTCGGGTTCAAGCGCCGTAAGCCACCCGCCGCCGTGAGCATAGGTATCGATGCAAATCAAATGGCCGAGATTGAAAATTTCGCCTTGTTTATCTGACGTGTGGCCGAGGATCGCGGTCTTCCCCGAGCAATGCGCGCCGGGCCTAAAATTGCGGAGCGATTCCCAACGCATCTCGTGCCACGGTTGTTGTTCGAGCGGCTTGCGTGCTAAGTAATTTCCGTGTGCGAAGAAATGCTCGGGTGTTTCATAATAGTCCTCCCAGGTGCGCAAAAACTCGACATGCTCTTCGGGCAATCGCGCGGGGGCTGCCCCTTTGCCGTAAGAATCGAGGGTTTCGTCGCCGCCGTGCGATAACCAATCTTGCAGCGGCATCTTGTTGTCGACCACGTCGAGCAACATCTCTTCGTGATTGCCCGTTATGCAAATCAGTTGGCATTGATCTTTCAGTTTCAATAAGATTTCGATCACACCGCGACTGTCGGGACCACGATCCACGACGTCGCCCAGGATCACCAGCGTATCCTCGGAACAAACGGCAAGACTTGCCAACAGGAGTTCGAACGGGGCTCGGCAACCGTGGATGTCTCCGACGGCGATTGTGCGGGAAGTGGTCATGCAAATTCTACTCGTAACAACAAAAATCTCAATCAGCCTGTTGAAAAACGCCGTCGTGGCGTTTTTCAACCTCGCCAAGCGTCGAGCAAAGCTCGCCGCGGCTCGCAAAACGAGCGTTTTTCAAACGCGCGTTTTGGCGCCGCATCCATGCGACGACGCAGCCCGTTGTTTTTCAACGGGCTGCTATCCGGCGTTTGTCGCCATCATTCCCGCCAGAGTAACTGGACAAATCGTGGTTAACAATCTGTCATGGTTTACCCATAGTGCATAGGGTTTGGCTAGATTGACAAGCGCGCGAAGAGCGATAGGATGAACAGTTGCTAATCAGTCCCAAGTGCATGGACTGTTTGACTTTCCATTCGCAAACCACTCGCCGAATTGCTGAAACGTTGGGCGACTTCACGGAGATATTCTTCAAGAGATGCCAGAGCCGATCACTCAATTGGAGCATGCCCGAGCCGGAACCATCACCCCCGAAATGGAGTTCGTCGCCCAGCGCGAACAGTTGGAACCGAACACGGTTCGCGCGGAAGTCGCCGCCGGGCGGATGGTGATCCCCGCCAATCGCGTGCATCTCGCCGGTCGACTTGAACCGATGTGCATCGGCATCGCGGCCAGTTGCAAGGTGAACGCCAACATCGGCAACTCGGCGGTCACGAGCGATCAAGAAGGGGAACTCGAAAAATTGCACACGGCGGTGCATTATGGTGCCGACACGGTGATGGATCTCTCGACGGGGAAAAATATCGACGCGATTCGCAAATCGATCATCGAGGCCTCGCCGGTGCCCATCGGCACGGTGCCGATCTACCAGATGCTTGAAGAGTTGGGAGGCGACATCGAAGAGATGCGTCCGCAACACTTCTTGGACATGGTTGAGCATCAAGCGAAGCAGGGGGTCGATTACATGACGATCCACTGCGGAGTGAAGCTCGAGCATTTGCATCTCACGATGAATCGCGTGACGGGAATTGTCAGCCGCGGCGGCTCGTTGATCGCCAAGTGGATGATGGCTCACAGAAAACAGAATCCACTCCTGGAATCGTTCGATGATCTTTGTGACATCATGCGTCAGTATGATGTCACCTGGAGTTTGGGCGATGGCCTACGTCCGGGGTCACTCGCGGACGCCAGCGACGATGCGCAGTTTGCTGAGCTGGACGTGCTCGGAGAATTGACGAAACGCGGTTGGGAGCGTGGCACGCAAGTGATGGTCGAAGGCCCGGGACACATTCCCATGGATCAGATTAAAATGAACGTAGAACGGCAAATCGAAATTTGCCAAGGGGCACCCTTTTACGTACTGGGCCCGCTGGTAACGGATTTTGCTCCTGGTTACGACCACATCACGAGTTGTATCGGCGGCGCACTGGCCGGTTGGGCGGGGGCCGCGATGTTGTGCTATGTCACGCCCAAAGAACACCTGGGCCTGCCCGAACGCGAGGACGTAAAGCAGGGCCTCATCGCCTATAAGATTGCTGCCCACGCCGCCGACATCGCACGGCACCGGCCTGGAGCGCGGGATCGCGACGATGCACTCTCGCGTGCGCGATTCGCGTTTGATTGGGAAGAACAGTTCCGGCTGTCGCTCGATCCCGAAACCGCTAGGGGCTATCACGACCAGACTCTGCCGCAGGACACGTTCAAGAGCGCCCATTTCTGCAGCATGTGCGGACCGAAATATTGCTCGATGAAGATCACCGAAGACATCCGCGCGATGGCGGCGGAAGGTAAGCTGGAATTGCCGGTGGCGGCGAACTAACGTTGGCTTGTTCCGAGGCGATCATGGGCCTAATTTCGAGGTTGCTTGGCAAACCTGATGATTATCTTGATCGCCAAGCACATTCGCTTGTCGACGCCGCAAAGGTGCAAGCTGCAGGTTCATACCTTCCCCTTTTGGACCGTTTCCCAGTCCTTCAGACCTGTCCACCCGAACGATGGGATTTCTTCGTTACGGTAGCAGGTGTTTTCATCGCGGCAACTCGGCTCAACAACTTAAGCTTGCCAGAATCTCGGGAGAACCGTCTGATGGATAAGGTCGCTAGCGACCTCAATAAGTGGAGCAGCGATGGAATTCGTGCCTTCGAGGATTGTAAAACATTGTTTGACCGAGAATATGATTGTCTTGTAGCAGTTGGGCATGATTCCCAATTTGTAGCGGCCGACGCGATTGGGGCATGGATAGTTTGGAATAGCCTGGGCAGACAGCCAACTACTGCAGAGGAGATATCGCTTGTTCGGGCAGCAGGAGGTTTAACCATCCATGCATTTCACATCTGGTGGAAGTAACGTCGGGATACTCTTTTGAGTCACGCACAATGGTTCTCGCCGAGGCATGGAGCTGCTATAATTGTCGTGGAGGACTAAGAAATGTTTACACGCATCGATACCGATCCGGCGATCCTCGGCGGCAAGCCGTGTGTTAAGGGAACACGAATTAGTGT
>JBGTMM010000682.1:0-6754 GCA_041743635.1 Bythopirellula sp. | reverse complement strand
TTCGCCTGTGAATTCCACGCAGGGCCAGATGATCCAGTTCCGCATCACGGCCGCGCAAGATTTGCGCGGGAACAACATTCCGCTGACAAATCTCAGCACCATTGATAACGCCTACTCCGGCCAAGTGGCGACGTTTATCAGCGACCCCCCGGCGAGCAGTGACACTGCCAAGGGACGTTCAACGCGCATTCTGGGCTTTTACCGTGACCTGTCGGCGTCATCTCCACCCCCTCCAGCTAATGCACCTGCTATTGTTCGCGTGCTCTCGATGCCGCTGGCAAGTGGACTGTCGCTCGATTCGATTGACGCTACCGGACTTCCCGGACTGAGTGAACTCAATGGTTCACGCGTCCTCATCAATGGCCGACCGTTCAACGGCACGGGGGTGGGGTATAACTCGCAGGCCGCAGCCGGGGCAGCAAAATTGGATTCCGCCGAACAAGTCGTATTTCCCAGTGGCTCTTTAGATGCGCCGATTGCCCTCATGCCGAATGCGGCGTTTTTCGATCCGCTGCCGATGTCAGCGGTGTTTCCTCAAACGGCAGGTAATGTACCGTATTACTATGGCGCGACGACAACTCCAGTTTCTGCAAACCGCTTCTACGACGGCCTTGGCGGCAGCGATGAATCGTACGACGCGCCTGACTTCCAGAATATGTACCTCGCGTGGACTTCGCCGAATCCAGGGGAGAAGGCCATTCACGACTTTGCCAATGTCATGACGGATCCAACCGTGCTGAATGATCCCGGGCCGGACGACGTTTTTGGTAATGCAGATGACCGAGGTGGGCTGGTTCTCCCATCGTTCCATCGGCCGGACCTGATTCATTACTGGGCGAAGCACGGGACATTTCTTCCCTCACCCGGTAAGGTGTGGGAGCAGTCGACTCTCGGCGAAGGCGCACCCATGCTGCGCAAGGTGTTGTTGCGGCCGAATTGGCTCGATCATCCCGACTTTACTGGGAGCAATCCGGAATTCGAGGCTGCCACGAACGCTCGGCAAAGACTCGCCCGCATGATTTACGGGCCGTGGGATGTGGATAATGACAAGGACGGCGTGCGGGACAGCATTTGGGTCGATTTTGGAGCGCCGGTGATGGTCGGCTCGAAAGGCCGGCTGGTGAAACCGCTCGCGGCGATCATGGTCCTCGACATGGATGGCCGGCTGAATCTCAATGCGCATGGGACACGGGAATTGGCGGGGGCCAACGGCTCCCCGCCGCCCGTCAATTTTGCCGAATCGGCTCCTGGTACTCCGGTTATGTCCGATCAGACACCCGATGGACAGGCGTTTGGAGTTGCGGAAATCAGCCTGAGGGACGTCATTGGTCAACGGTACTTCGAGCGATTGATGAGTGGGGTGGACGCGGGTGATACCGTACTTCCCGGCGCAGCGACCGGCCGAATATTCACTCGGGAATATCCTGGAAAGTATGGATACCGAGGTGTTTCGGTAGAGCCCGGCGGGGACAACGACTACGATCTCTCCGCACAATTGAAGATGCAGGGATTTCCGGAGCTTGATCCATTGCGTCGGAGCAACTTTGGGACGCTGCCGGATTTACGAGCACGATATTCCCTGGGCCTCAATAATTTTGGCCAAGCCATTACGGATTTCCCGGCATCCGATCATTTCCGCCTCGTTGAAGATTCGCCGTACGAATTCGATATTTCGTCCACCGGTCCACGAGGGACGGGGACGAGTATTGATATTCCGTTTTCGCTGGCCGAACTGGAGAGAATATTGCGGGTTTATGATGTTGATGCGGGCACTCTTCCCTCTCGGCTTTATGAACTCGCCGGCCAATTCCGCAAAGATACTCCACAGGATCATGAGACGGATTTACAACGACTCAATAATTGGCGCACGCTTTTGACCACCGACAGCTACGACCTGCCGGAGCCGGGGGTGCAGCTTCCCGCCTGGGTGCGGACCGACGCCCTTGGCGCTGGGAGAGATTTCTTTTCGATCATGCGTCGCCAGCCGGTGAACGCGAGCTTTGCTGATCTCATTGAATACCGTATTCGCGCGGCGAATAACTGGCCCATCCCTACGACTGGCATGGACCCCAACATCGACGCGATTCGCCGCGCAATGGCTATGCTCGTCGCGCCGGAGATGATGGCGGGACTTAAGCTTGATTTGAATCGGCCGCTGGGCAATGGCCGGGATGACGATGGGAATGGCGTGGTCGATGAGCCGGGGGAACTGGAATTTAATGATACCAATGACAACGGCGTTCTCGATCCCGGCGAGGAAGCACACTGGTTCATCGATGAAGCACGTGCCGGAATCACGGCCTCCCAGCCAACCACTCAATTCGAGAACGCCGTCTATCGCGACGATAACGATCGGGATGGCAGTGGCATGATCGACGCCGCGGAACAGGCGCTCAACAATCCCACCGATCTCGTCGGTCGCGTGAATCTGCACAACTACCGCCGACAGTTACTCGCACGGCATTTGTATGTGCTGGCGATGGCGGTGGTTGATCCGTTGCCCGACGCGGCGAACGACGACCAGGTCAAAGGTCGGGCCCAGAGTTTGGCACAGTGGGCGATCAATTCGGTTGATTTCCGCGATCCGGACAACATTATGACGGCGTTTGAATACGACGAAAATCCGTTTCTTCGTGGCTGGTTCATTGATCCTACTGTAGCTAATCCCATACCCATCGACGGCGATCTCTCAACGGCAAATGACATTTATGGTCCCGATAAAAAGTATGACACGACAGCGGTCACTGACGATACTGGAGGTCTAGTTTGGGGCTTGGAGCGTCCCGAGGTGCTGATGACAGAGACATTAGCTTGGCATGACCGGGCCACTGAAGATCGCGGCACCGGTTTTGAGGATGCCGTCACCGATGAAAATCTCGATGGGAAGATGGATGACGAGGATGGCGGCGAAGTCGGCAGTTTAGCAAGTAACGGCTATGACACGGATTCCGATCAACGGGTCAGGCCGCAAGGAGCTACGTTTGTCGAATTCTACAATCCGTATGCCGCGAGTCCAGGCGCCAGCGCTGATACACACCTCATCCAGGGCGTCAATGGTATCAACTTCCCAGGCTCGATACCGCCGGGGACGGATTTAGGTGTTGATTTATCCGCTGTTGATAAACTCACTCGGCAATCGCCCGTTTGGCGACTCAATGTCAAGAAAACAGTCGATTTCGTGCTCGTGGCCGGCAATCCCAATGAGTCGCTGAATGTTGGTGGCCCCGACCATGATCCGGATGATCCAGACCTCAGAGTCAGGCCGCAGATTCCAGATCGTTGTGTGTACTTTACAAACTTTGATCCCCAGACGGCAAATGCCAACTGGGATGATAGCGATGGGGCGGCGTTTTTTTGTTCGACATTGACAATTGATCCCTCCGATATGAGAACGCATGCCGTGGTGCGTCCAGGGCGATACTTGGTTGCCGGTTCAGGCACCGCCGTGCGTGACAACGGCGCGGCCGTCAATCCTCTGACAAATTCGGGTGAGATTGATCGGTATGAAGCTTGGATTGGCGATCTTAAAACTACCGTACCAAATGGCGCTAGCCTGCCGAATCAGCCTCGGCGCGCCATCGTCTTGGATCCTGATCCAAATGCGCTCGCCTCGGTCATGCTCCGCGATGATGCCGACCCGAACGCAGTTAATACCAAAGACCCCAATGTGGCCGCCGTGCAGGATCAGGCGGGCTTCCGGGTTTTTGCCGATCCCGACACGGCTTCGGTGGCGATTATCGATACCTCAAGCCGTGGCTATCAACGATTCAATGTCTCCGAGCCCGCCAATGGTTATCCCGATCATGTTTTCAACAGCGTCTGGACGGGCAAATATTACAGCGATCCCACTGGGACATACAAACCGATCATGGATATCCCGCTCGATAACCAGCGCTCGGGAAAAAAGCAGTTTGGTGCCGACGACATGGTCGACGGTCAAAGTGTGATCGGCGCCACCGATGTACGCTGGTTCCGTGGCACGCTCGGAAGTCTTATTGAGATGCGTAAAGATAACGAGCTTCGTCTGACGCTCTCGGAAGAGGAAGAAACGGCCGTCCGAACGATACCGGCCTTTAGTTGGCTTTACTTGCAACGCTTGGCCAACCCGCTGTTGCCGTGGAATCCCGAGAAGGTTTTACCGAATGGGATGGTTGATCCCAAACACAACACCGCGTTTCCGGTGAATCCTTATCGGACCGTCGATTCAAGCGCGGTGAATGTCACGGGTTTCACGGGACAAGCCAGGAATGAGAAACGCCGCCAGAATGGAGTTATTGAGGATTATAACAATGCCTATGCGCTCGAAACATTTACCAGTCTGCAGCGTGGGAGAACCAACGAAACGCAGCCAGAGTTTTTATCCGCTCGCATTGCCGAAACTCAGGGCCTCATTAAGACGGGGAACATCGCCGCCCCGGACACGGGTTTTCGGCATCGACCTATAGGCAGTGCGGTAGGCGCAGGATTCGTCAGAGATCCCCATGTTAATAAGGCTGCGGGAGGAGAGCCCGTCGTCATGGTACCGCATAATCTGTGGAGTGAAGAGCGCGTTGGGCAACTAAAAACACAACAGAATCAACCTCTACCTGCAGGTTACAACAGGCCCTTTGGGCTCTGGGTCAATCGAGCAGGCCTAACCGGGAAAGGCTTCAAAGACACGCCCGGCGGCTCTCACTTTATGAATTCCGTGCCGGATTGCACGCTCGGCTTCATGAATGAGCCATTCCGTGCCAGCGGTGGTTCCAAAAACTCGCCAGGCCAACCGTTCCCGTGGCTCACTTGGAACAATCGCCCTTTCGCCAATCCGGGCGAGTTAATCGAAGTGCCGGCATTTCGCTCGTCGTTACTTTTGAAAACCTTTAGTTTTGCCAAGACGGCAGGGGCCACCCCACCGCCTGATACCAAGGGTGAATACAGCGAAAACTATGCTCAGCACGTTCGCCAAGGCAAGTATCCTCAGTACCTAAACTTTCCTCAACATTTTCCCAAGATGATTCTGGATGGCCCGTTCGGTCACGTCCTCAATTTTTTCCGGACTATATATCACCCGGGTGCCGACCCCAACATTTCAACGGACGACGAATACGAAGCGATTCCCGGTCTGTATCGCGTTCTCGATTTCGTGGCCGTGCCGAGTTTGTATGTGGGGAGCGAAACATGGCTCAATCCCCAATCGTTCGGTGATACAACGTCGCAGGTGACCAGCACGACAGACCCGCGCTACGGCAAGCAACCGCCGTTCAATAAGGTGGCCAGTCGCCGCGAGCCGGGACGGGTGAATATTAATACGATTGCCCGAAAAGAGCCTGGAACTCCGCTTCGAGGCGGAAAGGCAGTATGGGATAGTTTATGGCAAGGCAACACGAAGCGCGATGGCAGTGGCGATGCTCAGGCGCACGCCGCAGCCGATGATGATGATTTCTTTTTGACACGAAGAGGCTATTGGAGTGATACAACAGGTCCTGGTGTGTCGCCAAAAATTGACGAAAACACTCTATTGAACAAGGACTATCCAACACTCTTTGCCAATCCTTTCCGTTCGGCGGGTACGGCCAGTTTGGTGCCAATTCCCAATATGATTCGGACGGATTTAGATACTACATTGAATCGCAGTTTTGATGGTACTGCCGCCGGTAGCGCTAAATCTGATGGTCAACCGTTTGGCACGACTGCGGTGCGAGCCGATACTGATGGCAACCCGTCTACGATCGAGCAGCCTGGGAACAAATACCGTGACTCACTTCGCAATCCTTACTTCCGCTACTCGCCGATCTCGCGGCTGTCGAGCATGACGACTACGCGGTCGAATGTGTTTGCCATCTGGGTCACCATTGGGTTTTTTGAAGTCGAGGAAGTTTTGCCCTGGGCCGACGTGGATCCGACAATCCAACAGGAGGTGTTCGGTAACAGCATCGACGTGTACAACCGGGTTTATCCCGACGGGTATCGCTTTGGCAAGGAAGCGGGGATCGAGACGGGCGAGGTCGAGCGGGTGCGGGAGTTTGCGATTGTTGATCGGACGATCCCGGTGGCGTTCGAGCCGGGGGCGAATCATAACAGCCAGGAGACGGTCCGCCTGCGGCGGAAAATTGAGTAGGCGCTAGTTGGCAGGCGCTAGGCGCTAGAAAACCAGCGCCTAGTTACCGGCGCCTAGCGCCTACAAACTATTTGACACCCCCGCGGATCGTGGGGAAAATGGAAACTTGGCGAGAAATCCGCCGTTCGCCTCTTCCCTGAGCCGAACGCGCTAGCGTCGGGTGAACCTTGAAAAAACCCGAGGCTAGCGCCTTACGGCTCATTGGGATGATGAGTAGAACGCGGGAATGACGGGAACCGCACGGAACTATAGCTTGGCTGGTCCTTGGGCAGGATTGGCATTTTTTGACGAAAGAGAAGAGGCATCATGCTGACATTTATTTATTTCAATTTTGTATCTCTGGCACATGTTGCTAGACGGCAGTTATGGCCTTGTCTTTGCTGCATCTTGGCGATCAATTCTGTCGCAACAGTGCGTGCAGAGATTTCCTTGCTGGGGGACAATGTGATTGCCAATTTTGATCCCTTAGGAAATTTTGATGGCGGCAGTATAGTTATCGGCGAAGATGATTTGGGCGGTCTATTCTATGACGTTGCGTTTGATCCAGGCCAGATTCTAGCAGACGATCTAACCGTGGGAATGAATCCACTTAGCTACGGCGCAGTCTCCATGGACGGATTTCCGACGGAAATACGAATTCTGAATTTTCTGACAATT
>JBGTMM010000681.1:0-9262 GCA_041743635.1 Bythopirellula sp. | reverse complement strand
CGCCAAACGCGTGCCCCCCTCGGCACGCTTGCCCATGCTTGGGTCCTCCATTGGGAGTCAGTTTCTACTTGGTAGCAGAAACATAAACCCATGGAGGCCCTTGCGCTTACATCAATTCAATTCCCGGACACCCTCAATTATTTAACCACGAATCCGCACGAATAACACGAATGAATTATTCGTCGAATTCGTGAGGATTCGTGGTTTAAGAAGGACAGAAGGATGCTTGTCGTCAGATAAACTTTATTGACGATGTTCGACGATTCCGCGGCTTCAATAGACCTGATCGTGAGTGCCCAACGCCAACAACAAAATTGCTTCCGCTCCCGCGTGTAATGTGTACTCGAATACCACACGTAGATCATAACCCGCGCTGCAAGCCCAGCATTCATCGAGTTGGCCGCGCAACTTGTGTGTTCGCAGAGACGGGTGTGCCGCGTCCTCGGACAACTGATCTAGCGTGGCCTGAATAGTTGATGCGGACCGGGGATGCGATTTCAACCAATTACGTAGGTCGCGTGTGAAAGCGGGGGAGCGCAAAAGCGTGCGCTTCATGATTGCGCCTCGCTGACGATCTCGGCAGCCGTCATCGGGACGCATTGTCCTGCCGCGTATTCGCGACGGGATTGCTCTACCGTCGCCGCCACGCGCGCACGTCCACGTTCCGCTAGACGCCGGCTGAGGATTTCGATGAGTTCCCCTTGAGCGTCTGGATCAAGTAGCTCGGCAGCATCCAGCGCGTCGGCGAATGCAGTTTCATGACTCATATTCATCCCTTTTTGCGAATACTAAACAGAACGGTCTTATAAACAAAGCACTTATAGTATAACGCAGGTTACAAGTGCATCAAACGGTAAGCTGCTTTAGCGCCGCATTGATTTCTGCGACCACGTTCGAGTTGGTTTCACTAGAAAGGCAAGTTCGCAATAATTCTGCTGCTTCGGTAGGGCAAATTTGACCCAATGCCCAGGCCGCCGCGCCGCGAACAATCGGCTCTTCGTCTTGTAATCCCTTGGCGAGCGCGGTGAGCGATTTCGGATCGCCTTGATTACCGAGCACAATCGCGGCGCTTCGCAGCAAGCCCCGGCGATGGGCACGCCAGAGGGGCGTGTGTCGGAAGCGTTGGCGGAAGCCGGCCTCGTCGAGATCGAACAGTTCGGTGAGCTCGAGCGGATTGAGTTCTGCTTGTGGTGCAAACGCAGGCTCGACGGATTTTGGTGCCTCGCGATTCCAGGGACAGACTTCTTGGCAGATGTCGCACCCGAAGACCCAATCTCCCAGGCCGGCGCGGAGTTCCACCGGAATCGCGTCATGCAGCTCAATCGTGAGATAGCTGATGCACCGCGCGGCATCCAGCACATACGGCTGCGGGAAGGCCGCCGTGGGACAGGCATCGAGGCACGCCGTGCAAGTGCCGCAATGATCGGCCACATGCGGCGCGTCATACGCCAATTCCACATCGGTGAGGAGCGCCGCCAGAAAAAAATAGCTGCCGGTGTGTTTGGAGAGTAGCAGCGTGTTTTTGCCGACCCAGCCGAGTCCCGCGAGTTGGGCGAACTCGCGCTCCAAGAGCGGCGCGGTGTCGACGACTCCGCGCGTGGTGGCCTCGGGCACAAGTTCGCGCAAGGTATCGGCCAGCGCATGCAACCGGTCACGAATCAGATCGTGATAATCGGCATCCCCCCAGGCGTAGCGGGCGATCCGGCCTTGCGATTTGTTGGGGGTCATCGGTTCTTCGGTCGCGTACAACATACCCAGCATTACGAGGCTCCGTACGCCAGCGAGGACGTGCCGGGGATCGTTGTACGCCTCGCGGCGATCGGCGATGTAATCCATTTGTCCCGCATAGCCCGCGGCGAGCCATTCATCCAGCCGCGTCGCTCCGAGGGGGGAAATGCTGGGGCAGATTCCACAGAGCTCAAAGCCCAATTCTCGGGCACGCTCTTTCAGTTTTGTGGTGACCTCGGCTTGCGGCATAACACAATTTTAGCAAGTTCGCCGGCAACTCACGAGCGGCAGCGCCCTCGCCCAGCGGGGGTCGATTGTCTAGACTTACTCATTCGAGTTTCGATGAACTTATTGCCCGGAGAATTCATAGGATGTTGCGGATCGGTTTGTTGCTCGCATGTGTTCTGGTCGCCCCCTTCAGCCTCCTCGCCGAGGAATTACGCTCCGGCATTGACAAAAAATTCATCGATCCCGCCGTGAGGGTGCAAGATAATTTGTTCTTGCACGTGAATGGCAATTGGCTCAAGCACACGCCGATTCCGCCCGACAAGTCGAACTATGGTTCGTTCAGTGCGCTCGAAGATGAAGCCCAGATCGCAATCCGTGAGCTTTGCGAGCGCCTCACGGAGGGGAATTTCCCCGAAGGCAGCATCGAACAGCAGATCGGCGATTTTTATTTGAGCTTTCTCGATGAAGAAGCGATCGAGAACAAGGGCATCACCGCGCTCCAAAATGAATTGGATGCCATCGCTCAAATCAAGACCCACGACGAGCTCATCACGCACTTTGGATATCTGGCAACGATCGGCGTCGATTCGCCCATCGGAATTTATGTCGACCAAGACGATAAGGATTCGACCCAATATCTGCTGTCCATTATTCAATCGGGGACGTCGCTCCCCGACCGGGACTATTATTTGGAAGACAGCCCGGATTATCTCGCCGCGCGTGAAGCTTTGGTGGAGTACGTCGCCGCGTTATTCAATTTGAGCGAACTACCGCACGACGAACAGGTTGGTAAAAACCTGTTGGATTTGGAAACTGAGATCGCGCGCTTGCAGTGGACCAAAACAGAACTTCGCGATGCTCACAAACGGTACAACAAGCAGTCATTGGCCGATCTTCAAAAGTTGTCTCCTGGCATTCCCTGGAGCAAGTATTTTGACGGGGCGGAAGTTGTCAATTTGCAAGAACTGAATGTCGCGACGCCCAGTTTTTTTGAGCAAGTCGATGACCTGGTCTCGAGCACGCCGCTAGAAACGTGGAAGCAATATCTGCGCTACCAGTTGATCGACAGCTTCGCCAGCGGCATGCCGTCGGCCTATGTCGATGCCCAGTTCAATTTGTATGGCAAGCAACTCGCCGGCGTGCCAGAGTTGCAGCCGCGCTGGAAACGGGCCGTGGATGCGATCTCCGGCAAGCGTGGCTTCGGCGTGTTGGGCGATGCGGTGGGGCAGCTCTATGTCGAGCAACATTTTCCCCATGAAGCCAAGGCGCGGATGGATGAATTGGTCGGCAATCTCATGCAGGCTTATAAAGAGAGCATCGTGGAACTGGAGTGGATGACGGATGCCACGAAACAGCGTGCCCAGGAAAAACTGGCGAAGATCACCACCAAGATTGGTTACACGGAAAAATGGCGTGATTACTCGGCGCTGGTGGTCGATCCCAACGATTTGGTGGGCAACCTGATGCGCTCGGCGCAGGTGGAGTACAAGCGGATGATCGACAAGCTTGGCAAGCCGGTGGACCGCACCGAATGGTTTATGACTCCGCAAACGGTGAACGCCTATTACAACCCGGGGCAGAATGAAATCGTGTTCCCCGCCGCTATACTGCAACCGCCGTTTTTCGACGTGCAGGCCGACGATGGCGTGAATTACGGCAGCATCGGCGCGGTGATTGGCCACGAGATCAGCCATGCCTTCGACGATCAAGGGAGCAAATACGACGGCGACGGCAATCTCAACGATTGGTGGACAGACGAGGATCGCACCGCGTTCCACCAGCAAACCGCCAAGCTTGTGCAGCAGTTTAGCGAGTACGCACCACTGCCCGGCAAAACGGTGAACGGCGAGTTGACGCTCGGCGAAAATATCGCCGACTTGTCGGGGATGTCGATTGCCCACAAGGCGTATCACCTCTCGCTCAGCGGCAAGAGCCCGCCCGTGATCGACGGCTGGACGGGGGACCAACGCTTTTTCTTGGGCTGGGGGCAAAGTTGGCAGCGCAAATACCGCGATGCTGAGATGGTCAATCGGCTCTTGACCGATCCGCACTCGCCGTCGATGTATCGCAGCAATGGACCGGTGTCGAATTTCGATCCGTTTTATAAAGCGTTCGACGTGAAGCCAAGCGACAAGGCTTATCGCCCGCCCACCGAGCGGATCAAGATTTGGTGAGGCCGTCCGGAAATTCGAATGGTGTAGGGAACGCCGTCTCTGGCGCTGCGTGAATCAGGTAAACGATCTCTAACGAGAACTTGAGAGGTCGAGGTAAGTTAGGCCGTGCGCTAATCAGGAAGATTCCTTTAGTCCAAGATAATTCTCGTAAAACTCCTTGACAACGCATAATCTCTGCTGTTATCTTGCAATCGCGAAGGCTCGATTATTATCGGGCCTGCCGTGAATGCGGGCCTGCCGTGAATGCGGGCCTGCCGAAAGTAGGTGAGTGTCATGGCTCGCAGACGCTTTCTGAATGGGTTTACGCTGATCGAGTTGCTGGTGGTCATTGCCATCATTGCTCTTCTCGTTCAGTTACTTCTCCCGGCGATTCAAGCGGCTCGTGAATCGGCACGCCAATCTGTTTGCCAAAATCACCTACGCCAGTTAGCTCTGGCCTCTCAGCAGCATGTGTCCGTGCAGGGCTTTTTTCCTTCGGGCGGCTGGTCGGATGACTTTATGGCCGACCCCAATCGAGGCTACGGCCGCGAACAGCCGGGAAGTTGGTTGTTTAGCGTGCTCGCTTATTGCGAATTGTCCGCCATGCGGGATAACGCCGTTGGCGAATCCATGACCTCCGCTGACCAGACGCCGGGATTGGCAGCGCTCTATGCGAGTGTGCCCGAAATCTTTTATTGCCCCAGTCGCCGGAGCGCGGATGTCTATCCGTTTCGGCGTGAAGGACCGTGGCGATGGACTCCTCGCATGGTGCCGTGGGTCGTGGGACTGACTGGCGTCACGAAGTCTGATTACGCCGTTAACAGTGGCGACTCGATCCACCATGCCGGCAGTACGCTAGGCGACGATGATTTTTGGGTGCCCGAGAACTACGAAGCGATCAAGACCAAGGAAAAGCGCTGGACCGACACTTGGGATCCTGATTCCAAGTTTTATCAAACCGGTGTCAGCCATTATCGCAGTGAGATTACCCCCACGCATATTACGGATGGACTGTCCCAGACCTATCTAGCGGGCGAGAAGTTTCTGAATCCCTCGCTCTACGAGGACGTGAATTCCGTCGAGCACAAGGGGCTGATGGGCGACAACGGCTCCGCGTGGGTGGGTTTTGATTGGGATAACCATCGCGTGGCTTGGCAGCCGCAGTCACTTTCGCAACCGGACGATTACCAGCCTCAAGCGGACTGGGAAGGCGCGAATGGCCCCTCGCTTTGGGCATTTGGCAGCGCCCATCCTGGCATCTTCCACATGTCGTTTTGCGACGGCTCGGTGCAGGCCATCGGCTACGACATTCAAGACGCCGTGCATCGGGCCCAAGCCAATCGGTTGGACGGAGAGTTTTGATAATGATATTTGTTAGCGTGTAAGTTTGGTATTTTTTTAGCAAAGGAGTTCGACGATGAAACGCTTTGATTTGTTGAGTCGCTGTTTGGGATTGTTACTGGCAGTTGGGCTCGCCATGCCGGCCGAGACTTCGGCTTCGTTTGTGACGGGTGGTGAATTGCCAGATTGTTCTGACACCGAAATCATAAACCCTTACTGCACTAGCAATGAAGACTTTCAATGTTTAGGAACGAAGCCTCAGTGCGTGGGTTGCGGTCACGGACATAAAACATTTATTGGTAAAGTTGGCGGTCCGGTATGCAACTATTCGACCGTGGCCTGTACGAGTGGGCAAAGGAAATGTTTGGACTCTGGACAAATCTGCCGAGTACAAAACTGTCCATAGAACTAATAATACCGCTTGGTGTCGAAGCATCAGTTAATAATTGGTGCCGTGGGCGATTTGAAATCGCCGCGGCACCAATCGGGAAAAGGAATTACATGTATTTATCAGAAATTATTTTATTGTTATGACATTTTTGCCAGCAAAGCATTGCATTTAAGAATGTCTTACTTCGTCAATACATCGCCTTAAAATAGGGCATGGTGTTTTACAGTGACTTTTCAAAACTCATGGTCAAGTTTAGCATTTCGCGTGGCCTTAGGGCTTGGCTTCTTGGTAATCACGGCTAAAGCATTCTCTCAAGAGGACGTACCCGAAGATGATGCGGTAATTCGTCATCTGCGCGACGCGCTCATCCGTTACGACAACTTAGACTTAATCGCATCATATCAAATTCGACAGTTGGATGTTGGGGGCAACGCAGGACCCATACTTGAAGATGTAATTGTAAGTGTGAAGCGTCTCGGGTCACGCGCTTTGATATCGAACAAGAGCAGGCTTGGTCAACCTGGTGGAGACGTCCGCCCCATTCAAATGGATTTGGTCGTGTATGGTGAAGGTGATATTGTGACTTGTCAGGCAGCCCTGGATACCTCGTTACGGCAAATAACGGGCACAACTGACGACCTGGGCATACTTCTCTACAGTAAATGGTTGGCCGGAAAACAGCGATTTGACCGAAAATCTGTTTACAATAATTTGAACGACGCCGGTGCTGTATTATGGGTAATCGGCTACGCTCCGCTCTTGGACTACATCGAGGAGGCTTCGGAAGTAGATATTATTCCGACGGACGACGGAGCAAAGCTAATAGCAACGAGTGAGTATGGAGTCTTGACTTTAAGTCTCTCGAAAGCGCACGATTGGCTGCCTAAGTCTTTTCAGGTCGTGAAGAATCCCGAGCATAAGACCGTCGGAGGACTTGTGGGCGAAGTTTTCAAAGGTGAAGTCAAGTCCGTGACTTGGACGGGAGAAGTCAAAGACTTTATCGCTGATGATGTCGGTCGTTGGGCACCCAAAAGTCTTTTGGTCCAACGACGCACAGTTCGCAATTCAGGCACGGCCAATATTCTAGAGACTGACATCACGCTTGATCAGGTGAAATATGACCCACCGCTAACCGAAGCTGATCTCACGACGGATATCGTGACGCCTGTTGGCTTTCGTGTAACAGTGGATGGTGCGGAGCACCTTCCCTACGAATGGGATGGCGAGAACGCCGTGCCGCGTACTGCTAGTTTGGGTGAGATCGCCAGTGGCGTGAAGAATCGTGTCTGGAGTCGTGGCGGACTGATCGGCATCAATTTGCTGTTTCTTACCATTGTGATGTATTTGTTATGGAAACGGCAGGCGACGGCATAGGGGGTCAAGAGAAATGCATAAGACGTGTGCAATATGGTTACTTCTGGCCACAGTGGTCCTTCAATTTACACATCCAACCCTTGCCAGTGATGATTTGGAAAACTTACAGTATTCTGTGAAGGCGCAATTGCCACAGATAGCGCCAGATTGGGAGGTTGATACCGCCGGACCTTTGTGTGGCGTGTATGCCGCCTGCACCGCGCTCAAAATGATCGACCTTGACGCCGAACCGCGCGATTTTGTGGCCTCCCGCTACGTCGGCAAGTGTGGCGGCAGTACGCCGGAAGAAGTCGCGAGCATCGTCACCGCAGCGGGCGGCAAGGCACAAATCGTGAGCCGACTTTCGTCGTTCGACCTTCGGCAGCTCGATTGTCCCGTGATTGCCAATATCCGCTCCGATCCCACCGCGAAACAATTCAATCATTGGGTGGTAGCCATCAGAGATGAGGATGGGGTGATCATCTTTGATGGCACCAATCAGCAGGCGAAATTGTTGATTGCCGAATTTCTCGGGGTTTGGAGTGGGCTGGGAATCCTCGTGTCGCGCGAAGGGGAAAATCCGCTCTTGGCGGTCTAGCTGGGGCGACTCGCCGTGTTGCAATTCGCGCTGATTGGCTGCGGAGTCGTGGGAAGTTTTCCGTCGATCAGAACCAACCTCAACCGACTACGCCCATCCAAGCAGTTCTTGCTGATTGCTCTTGGCACGGCCTTGCTTGCCGGTTTGGGCAATGCCATCATGGCGGACCCTGAGAATCACCAGCGCGGCGTGGCGGCGGCCACCTCCGCGCACGCGAAGAGTGGTTTTCGTGAGGGCACACTGGATGATGCCCAACTAGCCAGTCAGGATCCCGCGAAGCTATTGATTGATGCTCGAATGGAGCGCGACTATAACGCGGGCTCTCTCCAAGAAGCAGTTAACATTCCCGTGAGTGCCTCACAGTGGAGTATTCGCGATTATCTCGAATGCGTGGGTCGCGAGACGCCGATTATTGTGTTCTGCCAGAGTTCGAGGTGTGGCTACGACGAAGCTGTCGCCACGAATTTGGTGAATCTGGGGTTTCAGAATGTGACGGTGTGCAACGAAGGTTGGCATGAATATCAATTGAAGCAACAGTCGCAGGCAATGCCCGAGCAATCTGTCAGCAAATAAATTCGCGAGAATCTCATGCGATTCGTCTCCGCAATTTCAGCCATGATCGTTGCAGGCGTGCTGCTTTACAGCGGCTTGGTGCATGCGTGGCAGCCTTATTTTTTCACGTACAGCATTGCCGCGTACCAAATCGTGCCTGCCCAGCTTGCGGGTGTCGTTGGAATCTTCATCCCCTATTTGCAAATTGTGTTGGCTCTGTGCATTGCTTTTAGAAAAGCAGAAAAGGTCGCTCTCTGGATCGCTGGAGGACTATTCGCCACCTACGCACTTGCTCAAGCAAGTGTCTTGGCCCGTGGGCTGGAAATCGACTGCGGCTGCTTTGGATTTGTGGCTTCCCAAGTGAACGGTTTTTCAATTCTAATGCCGATAGCACTTCTGATAATGTGTGTTCTTGCCATGCAAGAGCGCAGAATCGCGGATGGCATTTTCTTGGTCAATACCGTTGCGAGGTAGCAATGCGTCCTAGCAATCTCATCGTCGCGCTCTCTGTTGGCGTTGTTGGTTTATTCTCGCAAGCGATCTATTACTCAGTATCAGCTTACTACAGCCAAGAACAACCATTTGCCACGGCTGAGGACGGCTGGGCCGATCTCTCACTGCGAATGGATGATTATCCTGAGACCTATATAGCATCGATTCAAGTCGATTTGACTAGCCCTGAGCAGAGTGTGCGACTGAATTGGCTGGGTCCCAATGCCGCGGAGCAAAACACCGGGCCTTTTCATAGCTCGCCGGGTGTTGGCATGGGAGGCGATTGCAACGACTACGAGGAGAGTCGCCGCACCGATTCTTGCTGCACTCCCAAGGGCAAGTGGAAAGTCGCTGGTTTTAATGACTATCTCGCTACCGTTCCCGAATGTCAACATGTGACTTGGTTTCACATTCCACGAGAAATTG
>JBGTMM010000680.1:0-5626 GCA_041743635.1 Bythopirellula sp. | reverse complement strand
GTGCTGTGGAATTCCTCGGGATCAAGATAGACCACCACTTTTTTCTGCGGCTCGGGGACCATTTCAAAATTCACCGCCAGCGACAACTCGCTGGCCCGCTCGAAACACTCGACATCGTCTCCGATATACAGGCCGCGGACTACGAGTTCCCGTGCATCGTTGTAGCCCACAACGGTGAGCACATAGAGCAACGGCATTTGCTGACAAAAGTGCTCTTGAGCGTAGTTGAGAATCTTCCGCAGAGGATTGTCGGCCCGGCCGAGGATACGCTCGATGCCGTAGACGGCCCCAATGTAGTGGCTTTCGTTGATGCCACGAACGCCGCCCGTGCCGACGAACAAATTCTTGTTGTAGTTGGCCATGCCGATGACTTCGTGCGGCACGACTTGCCCGATCGAGAGGACCAAGTCATGGCCACCTTGCCAAATGAGGCGATTAATTTGGCAGGGCCAAGGTTCCCGATAAATGCCCTCGGTGACTTCGATGACAAATTCGGCGGGGACTTCGCCGATGGTTTCCACGTCGGTCCGCCAGTTGTGATAACGGAAGAGGTCGTTCGGCACGCCGGGGAACATTTTCTCGCGCTGCCAAAGGGGCATTTCAAAATGGGTGCCAAGCGCGGGGAGGACATCAACCAACGCCTCGCGGTAATATTCGTAGGTGAGGCAGGTCAGCAGCCCCGCGCGGCTGTTAAAGCGGGTGAAATCAGGGGGAACCGCGATCACGCGCTTGCGCTCGCCGAGCTTGTCGAACGCGCCAAAGAGCGCGTCGCGGAGGTGATCGACGGAGAGTTCGGTGGTCGGAGACCCAGCGGCGAAATACAACATCGAAGGAATGCGGAGTTCGGATTGCGGAATGCGGAATGAATTTCAACTGTTCATCGTACTCGAAACCACCTCGGCCAGCAGCCAGGGCCAACGCGCTTGCTTGGTGTCCATTTTCCGAGGATAATTTATCAATGTCGACGCCATTCGAATCCTCCGCCCGCCTGCGCGAGCCGCACCTGCTGAAATTTCGGCTGCGGCAGATGTTTCTGGTGGTGACGCTGCTGAGCGTCTTGAGCGCATTGGTGGCGATGACGAATGGCCCTTGGCAGTGGTTGATTGTGTTCACCGCGTTGATGGTCGCGGCCCATGTGCTGGGGAATCTGATTGGCACGCGGCTCCGGGATACTTCCGGCGAAGTGATCCGCTGGCGGAGTGCCGATTCGCGCCAAGCGCCTGATCATCCGCATACGACCTCGCCCTCGGATCTGGCAAGTTTGCCGTTGCCCCCTAACACGAATTTAGCCAACTTCGGCCGGTTGGTACGGGGGCTGAAGTGGTTTCTCTTAGGCGGTCTGACGCTTGGTTTTATTCTGGGAATCACCGTGCTCGCACTCACCATTGGCCATCGCATTGGCTGGGCCGGCTGGGTAGTGGGCACGATCTCAGGCGCGGTTTTGGGAACGTGGCTCGCGTTTCTTGCCGTGAGCTTCACAACCATCGCCCGCGACGCCTGGCGGCAAGCACATGGACGAGAAGCGTAGCGGCTGTCCAACTCCCAACCCCGTCACATCAACCGGCGGCTCCTGGCCCAAGATCAGCGAGCGCATCACGACGGCCGTGGCGGGGGAAAGTTGAATCCCCGCGCGAAAGTGGCCGGCGGCGATCCAGGCGTTCTCGTAGCCAGGCAATCGACCGATATATGGCAAATCATCCGCCGTGCCGGGACGCAGGCCGGACCAGCTTTGTTCCAACGTGAAATCGGCGAGTGCGGGGCACAACGCGCGCGCGAAGTTCATCAACTCGGACAAGCCTGCGACCGTGTTTTGCTTGTTAAACCCGACCTCTTCCTGGGTTGAGCCGACAAGCACGCGGCCATCGGTGCGCGGAGTGAGATAATGTGGCCCGGCGTTGATGATCCGCCCTAGGGTGTTAGGCGGGCCATTGAGCAGCAGAATTTGGCCACGCACGGGACGAATCGGCAGTTCCAGACCAAGCCCCGCAGCAAGTGGGCCGGTCCAGCACCCGCTGGTGAGGCAATAGTGGCCGGCAGTAATCGCGCCAGTGCTGGTCACGGCTGCAGTGACTCGGTCGCTGGCTCTATTCCAGCCAAGAACTTGGCAGCCAGGTCGCAAAGCGACCCCCGCCAATTGGCAAGCGGCCAGGAGTGCTTTCAAATGCCGCGGCGGGCGCAATTGGCTTTCCGTTGGGAGCAGAGTCGCGTGGGATTGGCCGGAAATCGCCGGTTCCAGGTCGGTGAGTGCCATTGCATCGAGTTTGTGATAATCGAGACCCCAACGGTCCCACTCGCGCTGATTTTTTTCAAAGGCAGTCTTTGCCTCCGGATTGCCATCGGCGACATATAACGCGCCGGTTGGCCGGTAGCCGTTGTCGATTTGCGTGAGCTCCGAGAGTTGTTGGTGCCAGACAGGGTGCAGTTCGTGGCTGAACCCCTGCATTTGGTCGTAGTTGGAGCAACTCGGCCAAAGATCCCTGCTCGGACCCGGCGGCAGCATCCCGGCGGCAGCCCACGAGGCTTCGCGGCCCATTTCGCCACTGTCGAGAAGGCAAACCTTCGCTCCCGCTTGGGCTAGTTCCCAGGCTAGCGACAGGCCGATCACACCACCCCCCACGAGTAAAACGTCAAATGTTTCGGGAGTTTGGGGCATGAAATACTCATAGTCGGACCACCACGCGGTCCGGGATCGCCCGGAGTGCGTGGCACTCCGGCTAGGGCATTGGCAAATCACCTACTTACGCTGCAACAACCGCCTGAGCAACACGGGATCAACCTTCCCGCGAAAGCGGACGCGGCCATCGATCTCGACAACGGGCACGCAAGTGTGAAACCGCTCGCAGAGCGTCGCATCGGCGTCAATGTCTTGAAGCGTTGGTTCCAATCCATGCTGTTGAAGTGTCGCGAGTGCCTCTTCGCATAGATGGCAACCCGTTCGAGTGTAAAGAATTACGTTCACTGACACTTACTTCCTCACTTGATTTGTTCGTTCAAAATATTGTGGTGTCGTCGCGCGACATTCATTTCGTCTCTCAATTGTCAAAATGGAGACTTTCGGCGCGCAGTATCCGGTCCAACTAAAAGGCGTGTCCACCCCCATTAGAGGGGGTAGGCCAAATTTCGTAAGTTACATCCAAATAACGCTTTGCATCAATCCATTGGAGGCCCAGTGGCCGGCAAGGTATGCTGGAATAAGCTTCCGTAGGCCCATATGTGACTCTTCTGGGCCTTCACAAAGGTCGAATCTCCCCCACCTTAGACCTTTGAGAAGCTCTCCTTCGGGAGCCATTGACAGTACTTCCCCTGTGCTGAGGTTCCGACGATGAAATCACGACGACCCACAATTATCAAACGAACTACGGCCCAACGTAATAACGACCGAGGCCGCAGCCCAATTGTACAGCCAAAGCCTGTCTGGTCTCAACGTGCGCGTCGGTTGCAATTGGGCAGTCGCGATGCTCGGGCACCCTTCGCGCCCCCCGAAGATTGGCACGAACCGAAGGAAAACGGCGAAGATTACCGCATCCTCGTGCAAGATCCCGGGGAAGGCTATGCCCATGTTGTTTCGCCGCAGCAAGTTCGCGAGCGACTTGCGCGGGTGCCGCAGAAGTTTTTGAAGGGGCTTGAAGTCGTGCAGTTGAGCCGCATGACGCGTAAGAAAATGAGCTTCCCCTGCTACGGCATGCAATGGGGGGCGACGCTTTACCTCTATCCGCTCGAAGAAACCCGGGAAGAAATTTTCCACGTCCCCCCTCGCCCTGAGACCGTGAACGAGGCCAATCAGTACGGCGGACGCTGGGATCGGCCTGACGATTATTCCTGGCGGCTCACTTGGAGCCAGCCCGCGCTTGAGGATTTTTATCTCAACAATATCCTGATTCACGAGCTGGGCCACTTGGTTGACGACCGCAACTCGAATTACATCGACCGCGAACGGTACGCTGAATGGTTCGCCATCGAGCACGGCTACTTGGCGACTGGCGGTCGGCAAGCGCGGCGGCAAAAGGTCACGCGGCGGCATCACGCTAAATAGCCGCACCATCTGAGCGTGCCTCAGGGCTGCATAACGCCGGCGATGTACGATTCGAATGAATGCTGGCAAGGTGCGTCCCCTGAAAGCTTTCTTGCATTTTTATGCCAATCTCGGCGATAATTGGGGCAAGCACGTAAGCCCGCGTGCGAATCTTGCGTAGTGCGGGGTAGGTTATCGTCGTTGTGGACTCACCGCCTGCTAAAGCAGGCTCGCCGCTATGAAATCTAAGTCGGGATTTACGCTTGTCGAATTGCTCACGGTGATTGGCATCATTGGCGTACTCGTGAGCCTGCTGCTGCCGGCGGTTCAAAGGGCACGAGAGTCGGCTCGCAGCACGCAGTGCAAATCGAACCTGCGGCAGATCGGGCTGGCGATGACCCAATATCTCGACCGCGAAGGGGAACGGGGCAAGTTCCCCGAGACGGCTCGCTTGCCTCGGACCGAGAATCCCAGCAAGTTGCCGTCGCTGTACGATGTGCTTGCCCCTTTCTGCGAAAATAATCGCGAGATTTTTGTTTGCCCAAGCGACTATTTCTTACGAGACCCCGAGGCGGACGAAGAGAGCGACCCCTCTGCTGACGACAAACTGTACCAAACCTGGCACGCCCGCGAGGGTTTAAGTTATGAATATCCGTCGTTGTTTTTCGCGGGGAAAACTCGGCCCGAGGTGCTGGATAGTCCGCTTGTGGTCAGCGGCAGCAGTTCGGTGTGGGTAGTTTACGATTTCGACGCCTTTCACGGCCCGCCGGGTGAAAATGGCTCACGAAATTATGCCTATCTGGATGGGCACGTGGATGCAGTCATTGTTGCGGAGTAATATGGTTTTCGGAGTGACATAGCATGGAAAAAAATAGAATTCTTTACGGTGCGACGGCACTTACCGTCTTACTTTTCACGGCATGGGCGTGGGGGTGGTTCGACGCCGGACAGTACAGCGACGATCCCGTGGTGGCGGAGCTTGAAAAAAGACGTGATGAGAACGTCGCCAAAATGAAAGATTTTTCGCCAGAGCAGTTGCGTGAGCAGCGTGCCGACATGCGTAGCCAAATGGAAGGCTTGAGCGAAGAGCAGCGCATGGCGTTTTTTGAGAGCAGCATGCCGATTTTTATGCCCATGATGGCGAAACGTTTTGAAGAAGAGTACGACAAACTCGCCAAAATGAGCCCTGAAGAACAACGTCAGGAAATGGATAAACGGATCGACGAAATGGAATCTCGCGGCGGGCCAGGCGGGCCTGGCGGTCGGCCGCCCATCGATGCTATGAAGATGAACGAGATTCGCAAGAAAATGCTCGACTGGACCACGCCCTCGCAACGATCAAAATTTGAGAACGGGATGCGGATGATGAACGACCGGCGTCAGGAACGTGGCTTGCCAGCGCTGCCACCCTTTGGCGGCGGCGGCTTTTAATGATGTGGCTGTTTAATTTTGTGGCTGGCCTCTCAGAGGCCGGAGGGGCGAAGTCCGAGGTCAGAGACCTCAGCCACAGATTCGCGAGTTGCGTATCGTTTCAGATCGCTCTCCGAGATCAACGGCAGAAAACTTCCCGAGCGAAAACCCTCGAGATCGATCGTTACATAGTTAAAACCGATC
>JBGTMM010000679.1:0-2686 GCA_041743635.1 Bythopirellula sp. | reverse complement strand
ATGGTCGGGTCGCCGGACATGCCGATGTAGTTGTAGCTGCAGAAATTGACGTATTCCTTGTCGCCAATCAAGGCTCGGTCGTTCGTGATGCCTTGATGCACGTTGAAAAAGGGAAGCGGCAGCCCACCGCTCCGCATCATGCGAAAATTTTCTTGCAGCCGCTGATACTCGGCCGTTTTACCGAAGTGATAATCTTCTTCGGGGACAACGTATTCGGTGGGGCGCTGTGGTCGGCGTTTCGTGCCGCCGCCCATGTACTGCTGAATGGCCTCGACCACCTCGCCGCAGGTTTCCATGGCGGGCAGGACCGACTCGGGAAACCGCCCGCCGAACGCTTCCTCGAGCGACGCCACGATTTCCATCCGCTCGAGCGAATCAAGCCCAAGCTCCAAGATGTTCGATTCCCACGAGAGTTCGCCGACGCGTTCGCGGCCAATCTGGCGAACCTTGGCGTACACGATCTCGGCGATCTCGGCGGTTTGACCAACCGGAACTTTTCCGGCGGGCATTTTTCCTGTGGGCCCTGTCGGAGCCGGTCTTTCAGGAAGCGTGGTGCCATTACGCGTGCCGGATGATTCCCTCTCCCGAACGGCGTCACCGGCGTCTCCTTCTTCAACCCATGCGGCTTCGTCGCTCGGTTCTCGACGACGTATCGAAGGGGCGATCGTCGTGTCGCCCGACTCGGCGGTCCAGGTGGCCACGGCCGCCAAGGTGCCGGCGAGATACCCGTCGCGGCAGGCGTGCCGTTGAATCTTGCCGCTCGAGGTTTTAGGGATGCTGCTCACTTTGATGAGCACCACCGCGGAAACGGGCATATCATGCACGAGCGACACACGCTTGCGAATCGCTTGGGTAATCTCCGCGAAATCAAGATCGCGGCGGCGCACCGTTTCTTGCACGATCACAAGCTGCTCGCTGCCCGCCTCGCCCACCACAATCGCGGCGCCCGCTCCCTTCACCACGTCGTTGTGCGCGGCTTGCGCGGTTTGCTCGATGTCCTGGGGATAGTGGTTCACACCGCGGACGATAATCAGGTCTTTGAGCCGACCCGTGACGAATAATTCGCCATCCGCCAGGAAACCCAGATCACCCGTCCGGAGGAAGGGACCGCGGCCATCTTGCAGCCGGGCTTGGAAAATATCACGGGTAAGCTCGTCGCGCTTCCAATACCCTTGCGCAACACTGGGCCCGGAGACCCAAATCTCGCCGACGCGCGATTCACCCAGATTGGCAAATGTCTCGGGATCGACAATCACAATCTGCTGGTCGAGTAAGTTGCCGCCGCTCCCCACCAGCATCCGCGAACCTTCAGCGCCGAGGGCGGTTTCTACCGCCTGGTTCTTTTCCAGGCTGGCGATGTCGAACGAGTGAACTTCCGGCGGAGCTTGCTTGTAGCCGCCGGTGACAATCAGCGTCGCCTCGGCCAAACCGTAGCAGGGATAAAATGCCTCGCGGCGGAAACCACATTCGGCAAACGCGGCGGTAAAACGCTCAATCGTGTCGGCCCGCACGGGCTCGGCCCCGTTGAAGGCCAGCGACCAGTGGCTCAGGTCCAAAGTTTTCTTTTGTTCGGCGGTCACCTTTTCGGCGCACAGGTCGTAGGCAAAATTCGGCCCGCCCGAAATCGTGGCCCCCGTTTGCGAAAGAATCTGTAGCCAGCGCACGGGCTTCTGCAAAAAGTGCGTCGGTGAAAACAGCGTGTTGGCCTTGCCCATGTAGAGCGGTTGCAAAATTCCGCCGATCAAACCCATGTCGTGGTACAGCGGCAGCCAGAAAATGCCGTTGCCCGAGCGCGTGTGCTCGAAAGCGTAGGCGATCATCGCCGAGTTGTGCATCAAATTGGCATGGGAGAGCATCACCCCCTTGGGCGTGCCGGTGGAGCCGGACGTGTATTGCAAGAAGGCGAGCGTTTCGCCGTGGACATCGGGCCGTCGCCAACTGTTGGCCCATTCGTCATCCCATTGATCGGTCGCGCGCCAGCGAAGCTGTTGCAGCGCCGGTGTGTCGCCGATCATGGTTTGCACGCGCTCGAGCACGTCGACCGTCGTGAGCGCGATTTTGGCTTGCGCGTCGTTCGCAATCGCGTCGATGCGGGCCATGTTGCGATTGCGCCGCGGCGGATAGGCGGGGACCGCGGTCACTCCCGCGTAAAGGCAACCAAAAAACGCCGCCACGAAATCCAAGCCCGAGGGGTATAACAGCAGGGCCCGCTCGCCTTCCAAGTCGAGCGACTGCAAGGATGCCGCGATGGCCCGGGCCTTGCGGTCGAGATCGGCGTAAGACCATTCAATGGTCTCGCGTTCGCCGTCGATCACAAAGCGGAAACCGACGTCGTCCCCTTGATGCAAGGCACGATGCTGCAGCAGTTCCAGTAGATTCGCGGGACCGAAAAATGAACCGGGAAGATGGTCGAGATGCACGGTTGCTAATTATTCTCCAACATTCCTACAAACTGCAAGAAAACCGGTAATCTATTGTAAATGGCCAGGATGGAATACGCACCCCCATTCGGGGGTAATTCAGTTACGATTTCCACGGACGCAAAGCAAGGTGCCCACGCATGTTAGGCAGAATGAGCATCCCTTCGGCAACACGCAAGAATTGCGCGAATGACAAAATCGAATGCTTCGCAAAAGTTAATCACATTGCTAGTAGCGAAGAATTGACGTTGCATTATCAACGTATA
>JBGTMM010000678.1:0-3498 GCA_041743635.1 Bythopirellula sp. | reverse complement strand
ATGTGGTTCGCTCCGCTTTTGGGTCAGCGACCCCAACGGCCCGCACACTTCGCAGCATTTGACCGATCCCTACACGCTCACGCATCTTCAACACGGGTTGGTGTTCTTCTGGGCCGTGCGGATGGTGTTTAAGCGTTGGAGTTGGCAATGGCAACTCTGGCTGGCGCTGGCGATTGAAGCCACTTGGGAGATCGTCGAGAACACCGAATGGGTCATCGACCGCTATCGCGATGCCACGGCCGCGCTCGGCTACACGGGCGATTCGATTGTCAACAGCTTTGGCGATTTGTTGGCGTGTTGGCTGGGCATCGTGATCGCCCAGCGGATTGGCTGGCGGGCGACGTGGATCCTGTTTTTCGCCTGCGAGCTGCTGCTGATCTTCACGATTCGAGATAGCCTGCTGTTGAATATCTTAATGCTGTTCTTTCCCATCGAAGCGGTCAAACAGTGGCAGATGGGGTGAAACGCCTCACTCCAACGTAAGATCCACCATCAAATCCGCGGCGACTTGCTCCAAGGCCACCCGCAGGACTTCTATCTCTAACACTGGTGGCAACCGCAATTGGGCCGTGGCATGGAACAGATTTTGACCCGTGGTGGGGGCCGACGTGCATTCGGTGGCGAGCTCTTCGACGTTCACTCCCTTGGCCGCGAGAACTTGGCTGATCTTCCGCACGATCCCCGATTGATCGAGCCCCACGACATCGAGCTGCACGATGGTGCCCGTCGCCGACTTGGTTGATGTGGGATCGGCGCAGACCATCGATTCGAGCCCTTGGGTGGTGAGATTCTTGATCGCCGCGGTGAGGGCTGCCGCTTGCGCGGGTGCGACTTCCACGCGCAAGATGCCGGCAAACTGACCCGCGAGATGGGCCATGCGGCTTTCAACCCAATTGCCGCCATGGTCGGCGACAATGACGGCGATAGAATCAACCAAACCTGGCTGATCGCGACCGAGAATCGTCAGTACGAGCGAAGTCTTTTCCATGGCGGCGTCCGTGAGAATTTATTGGTGACTGACGATTGATCCAGTCACATCCGAGACTTACGCCTATTAGCGCATTGTCCCGCCAAGTTGTCTGGCTCTGCTCAGTATGGCAACGTAGAATATAGCGAATGCCAACTGTTCTGCGGAGCGGTCCCAACCGATTCTATTTTTGGAGTCATGAGTTGGGAGAACCTCCTCACATTCATGTGGACCGCGATGAGTTTTCAGCCAAGTTTTGGCTGGAGCCAATCGCATTGTCTCGAAATCTGGGCTTTCGGCCGCATGAATTACGGCAAATACAGAATCTGATTGAAAAAAATCGCGACAAATTTTTGGAGGCTTGGCATGGGCACTTTGGCGCTGGGAGCTGATGAACGCGTGGCGGCTGTAGAAGTCACCGATGACACTTTAACGGTTGCCTTACAGGATGGCAGGACGATTATTGTTCCTCTGGTTTGGTACCCGCGGCTAGCGAATGCCACGAGTTCACAAAGAAACAACTGGCAAGTAGCGGGAGGTGGTTATGGGATACACTGGCCTGAAATTGACGAAGATTTAAGTACTGAAGGATTATTGCGAGGCGCTCCCGCTCCACGACCAACGCAAACAAGTTAGCTCCGCGTAACGCTCCGGCTGCCGCCGGCGGCTGATAAAGAGTGAAGCCTCAACACAAACAAAACAGGCAGCGGCTACCGAAGTAACCGCTGCCCGTTTTTTTAGAAAGGTTCGTAAGCAAGCGATTATTGCGCCGCGCCAGCCGGCAGTTGTTGCTGGGCGCCCATCGCCTGCATTTGGGCCGCCTTTACTCCGACGCCAATGGCACGCATCACGCCCTCTTCGGCTTCGATGCGGGTTCGCAAGCCGTTCTCAATGTGCTGAGCAACGATCCGAACGTGATCGCGGCCAACGGCCTCGGTTTTCAACGTTTCGGACACCGTCTTGAGGACGGGGTCTTCGGTATTAAACGCGGCAATCGTGTTAATGATTTGGCCGACCGAAACGCTCACCTCCATCGGGGCAATCGACTTGCCAGGGTTGGCCGCGGAATCGTCGATCACCTTTTTGGCCGCGGCGAGGTTTTCTTTCCCCATCGCGAAGTAAACCGAGTCTTTGCCGATACCAACGGCAAAATCAATCGCCTCGCCGAAGAGCTTGCGCGGCTCGGGTTCGTCGGGAGTTGGCACGCTGAGAGTGTGGAAATTCACACCAGCGTGGCTGTCGGCATTCCATTTGACGGGAGGAATCTCGGGTTTTTCTTTGCTGAGCTCGGAGAGCTTCTTGAGACCGCTCTCAATTTTGGCGGGATCGGCGATAAAGCCGCCGGCCACTACCGTGAGTGCTTCCGGAGAAACATTCACGATGGCCCCCGCGTCTATCTTGCCGGCTTCCACCGTGGCCAACATGGCATCGATAAAATCGTTGGCGGCGTCCTTGGCGGCTTGCTTGGCGGCATCGCTGGGGAGATCGCTCTGTTCGTCGATGCCCGTGGCGACTTGAGCCCGCAAGGACTCGACCATCTGTTTTGTTTGGGCGACGTCACTCTCGTTGATCTTTGAGGACATCATCAACATGCCAGCCGCATCGGGTTGGAAAAAGCCGGCAAAGTCGGTCTTGGGATCGGTCATGGTTTTCAATTGCTCGGCCAGTTCCGAGTCCGCAACCGCCGTGTACACAAAATCAAAAAAGGTGCGTTGTTGTTCGCTGTCGACCGACAGGCCGAAGGTGAGTTGATCGACTTCCTTGATCATCCGCTCGAGCTGCTCGACCTGCGAATTGGCCAGCGCTGTGCGTGCGGCATACTGTTCGTCGGTTTCATCCTCTTTACGCTTCATGCCCGCTTCCAAGCCGGCTCGCAATTGCTGCATGGCCATTTGACGGTAGGGCTCGGGGATATTCTGCACATTCGCGCGAATGCCCAAGTCATATTCCTCGATCAAGGACTTGAACGACTCGACCGGATTGGCGGGCAGGCTCTCGAGCATTTGCGGCATCATCGAGAGGAATGTCCAGCCCCCCTCGTTCTTGCCAAAGAGCGTTTGGTTATTGACCGTGATTTGCGTCACGCCATTGCCCGCGTCGGCGGTGGTGACGCCGAAGGCCTTGAGATTGGCGACGAACGTGGCAAGGTCCTTAATCGGCAGACAGATCGCGCCGCCGAAGTTCATGCCGTCGCTTTGAATCAACACGCCCAGAGGTTGGTCTTTTTCCAAACCTTGGGTGAATCCCAAGATGAAGGGCTCGAACTGCGAAGCAAGTTCGGGTTGGCCGGCGAGGCTACCGATGAAGTTGATGTCTTGTTTGAGCGCGTCATAGCCGCTGAGCGCGACCAACACGACGGGCTTCATCTCACCAACGGGTTGGGTCTCGGCGGGCTGAGTTTCAACGGGCACAAGCTCCGCAGTGGGAGCCTCCGGAGCCACGGGAGCTTGGCCTCGCAGTGCTGGGGCAATCGTTGATACCGAGAGCGCCGCGACCAGCGCGATTGAGAAAAATTTCATTGTTGGTAGCCA
>JBGTMM010000677.1:0-4084 GCA_041743635.1 Bythopirellula sp. | reverse complement strand
CACCGGTGGACGAAAAACCCGCCGAGCCCAAGCCCGCCCCACCGGGCCAGCGTCCCCGCCGCCGCCACCGCCGAGGATTGTGACAGCGTCATCCCGAGGGGAGTTTCACGACCCGAGGGATCTGGGTTAAACCCAAACACGTATTCATGTGCGTGTGATGGCAGAACCTAGATTCTTCGGTCGCCGAGGCTCCCTCAGAATGACAGAATGCATACCCCGCCTCGCTAAACCTGCGATGGAACCGCTTCGCTCGCCTCGCTACAATGAGCCACACCTTTATTGGGCCGGAATGAGACCCCTATGAAACTGGTTTTGCTGGGCACCAGCGGCTATCACCCCAACGATCGCAGGCACACCGCTTGTCTGATGCTGCCCGCCTTGGGGGTCGTCTTCGACGCGGGCACGGCCATGTTCCGCGTGGCCGATCATCTCTCGACCGACACACTCGACGTGTTTCTCTCGCACGTGCATCTCGATCACTGCTTCGGCCTGACCTACATGTTCGACATCATCCCTGCCGGTCCCTTGAAGCGCGTGACCGTCCATGGGGAACCTGACAAACTCGCGGCCGTCCGCGAGCACCTTTTTCACGAAGAGTTGTTTCCCGTCAAACCCCCGTTCGAGATGAAGCCGCTCACGGCGAAGTTTATCCTGGCCGACGGCGGTACGTTGACGCACTTCCCCTTAAAACATCCCGGCGGGTCGGTCGGCTTTCGCATCGACTGGCCCGACCGCTCGATGGCGTACGTCACGGACACCGTCGCCGCACGGGATGTCTCTTACCTCAAACACATCGAAGGGGTCGATCTGTTGGTCCACGAGTGCTTTTTCTGCGACGACCAACCCGCGCGCGCCGAACTCACGGGCCACAGTTGCCTGATGCAAGTGGTCGAACTCGCCGCCGCGGCGAAAGCGAAGCAGTTGGTGCTCGTCCACATCAACCCCGTGTACGACTGCGACGACGGCTACGACCTGCAAGCCGCACGCAAAATCTTTCCGGAGACGACCATCGGCGTGGATGGGATGGAAGTGGAGTTCTGAGCTGCTTGCGGCTTAGCGACTTATCCATAGCCGCGATTCAACGAATCGCACGGCTCTTATCAGAAAGATTATGAGCCACGGAATTTCACGGATTAAACACGGATAAAACCGTCCGTGTTCAATCCGTGTTTCATCTGTGGCTAAAATTCTTCACCCCAACCCCGCCAACCTCTTCTTGAGTTCTTTCCGATAACTAAAATGCTCCACCTCCAACCGATGCCGTGGTGAATCAAGAAACTTTCCACGTCGCCAAGAGCGCTCGTTGCTTTCTTTAAGCCGCTTGAACCTTGTCACGGCAGAATCTTGCTTCGCAAGTCCCACCACATACTTCGCTACAAGCTGCGCCTGATAATCGACCAAACCCCACTGTCCGCTATCGGGTTGAATCAAACCGACGCAAAACAGATCATCCCGCTCGGGATGAAAAATGTTGAGGTACAAATCGGGACGACCCTCGCGCCAATTGAGTTGCGCCAGGTCAATAAATGGAAAACTCACCTTAAAACCCGTGGCATAGAGAATCACATCAAATTCTTCGTGCGTGCCATCGACGAAATGCACTGTGTTCCCTGCCAGTTCTCGCACGTTCGGTTTGATCGCAAGCTTGCCATGCGCGATGCAGTCGTGCAGTCGCGAGTTGATGACCGGATGGCTTTCAAACAGTTTGTGATCAGGCTTGGGCAAGCCCACCAACTCCGGCGGGCCCAACACCCACCGCACCACCAATTTCGCCGCCAACCGACGTGCCCAGAGCGGCCAGTGCCAGCGGAGCAGCGCCTCGTTGCAAGCGTCGATCGGTTGGCCCTTGAAAAACTTGGGCAAAATCGGATAACCGCGCCGCAAGCTTTGCACAGCCCGCGCGGCGTAAGTCGCCGCCTCCACCGCCAGGTCGCAACCCGAGTTCCCGCCCCCCACCACCAACACGCGCTTGCCGATGAGCACGTCGGGCGTTTTGTACTCACTCGAATGGAACACCTGGCCGGTAAACTCGCCCGGAAATTCCGGCAACCGTGGATCCCAATTGTGCCCATTGGCGATCACCACCCCGCGATAAAGCCGCTCTTCGCCACCGACGAGTTTTATTTTCCAACCCCCTCCCTCGCGGGAGGCCATAGTTCTGAAATTCAGTGGGGAGGGGTTTTCTAAAACCGGCTCCAACCACTCCACCGCCGTGTTGAACTCAATGTGCTCCAGCAATCCAAAATGTTCCGCATAGTTTCGCAAATACTGAAACACCAGCTCGTGGCTCGGAAATTCCGGAAAATCCTCCGGCATGGGAAAGTCGGTGTACTCGGTGAGCCGCTTCGACGAAATGAGATGCGTCGATTGATAGATGCTGCTCGCCCGCTTGCCGTAGCACCAGTTGCCGCCGATCTGGTCCTCACGCTCCAGGCAATCGAACGGGATGCCGTGGGCAAGAAAATTCTTCGCCACCGCCAGCCCCGAAGTGCCAGCACCAAGGATGCAATAACGGTCAGAATGGGCGGTGTTCATGGGCATTACAAATTATCAATTGCCAATTTGCAATTTACAATGACTCCCCCTTGACCCACCGCCCCGATTAGTGTACATGTGTTTATATGTCCGCTTCTTCCACCCACCTCCCGCGCGATTGCCGAGTGCTGCACGGGGCCAACATCCGCCGGCTGATGGCGCGGCTCGACATGACCCTGCAGCAGGTCGTCGACGCCACCGGTCTCGACGAACGCACCCTGCGGAGCATGTCGCAAGGCGATACCCGGCCCCACGCCCGCACGCTCCACAAACTGGCCGAGGGTTTGGGCGTGCCTACCGACGAGCTGTTTCAAGATCCGCTCCTTGGCGGTCAGCTTGCTTTTGATAAGGCGACCAATCCCCAAGTCGGCGAAGTCATCGAGAATCATCCCCAACTGTTCGCCGATTGGAACGACGCCGAATTCGCGGAGCTTTACAGCCGCATGGCCGTCGGCGGTGAGCTGACCGAAGCCGGTGCCCTCGCCGCCGCGACGGCGATGAACGCCCGCCGCGAGCTGCTTTACCAAGTGTCCGTCATCCTCGAAACCCGCGAAGCCGATGTCTTGCGCGAATTCATCGGCATTCTTTTTCGTCGCGTCACGGATGTGAAGTGAGTTCGGCCATGAAACACGAATGCACTAATCATCTTTACGCCGCAGGCGTTACACTCCAAAGCCCAGGGTCGCTGTTACTCCAGCGCACCCTGGGTATCGATACGTCACCCACAACACACCCCAACGGGGTTTCACTCTCTCAATAGTGAAAGGCTGCCATGTCCCAGTCACTCGTGCAAATCTACGCCCACTTGGTTTTCTCCACCAAAAAGCGCGAACCATTTCTCGATGACCCCGTTTTCCGCGAATGCACCCATGCATATCTCAAGGGGATTTGTGAAAGACAAGGATCGCCATCATTACAAGTCGGCGGCGTTGCCGACCATGTTCATCTCTTGTGCCGTCTGTCGAAAACTCTGGATCCTTGTTCACTCATTAGAGAACTCAAACGTGATTCGTCCAAATAGATAAAAGAGACGAATGAAAAACTCGGACATTTCTATTGGCAACAAGGCTACGGCATGTTTTCGGTCAGCCCGTCTCATGTTCCCGCGCTTGTTCAATACATTCAGAGTCAAAAAGAGCATCACGGTCAGGAAAGCTATCAGGACGAAGTGCGGAGATTATGCGTGAAATATGGCGTTCAACTCGAGGAGCGCTATGCCTGGGATTGATGACCGGCAACGAGTAGAAAAGTGCAACGCCTACGGCGTAGACATACCGTATTGGCATCACAACCCAGGGTGCGCTGCGCGACCCTGGGCTATGGAATTAAACCGCTTCGCGGTTTAAGAAACTGGTGTGACGGCAATGAAGTTTTCTTTACGCCGTAGGTGTTACATTCCAAAGCCCAGGGTCGCTGGTACCCCAGCGCACCCTGGGTAACAAACAACCCACCCCCACACCCCAACGGGGTTTCACTTCTTCAACTCTGAATCAAACCTCCTCCCGCACCACAACCGCCACCGGCAACACATCAATCCGCTCCGCTTGCT
>JBGTMM010000676.1:0-3990 GCA_041743635.1 Bythopirellula sp. | reverse complement strand
ACTTGGTCCAAGTCTTCGTCGGTGAATTGCACGGGAATCGGCGCATGCGCTAAGTAGGCATCGGTCCGCGGTGTGACGGGGGCGATTTCCAACGTGGGATAAAGCTCTACCCCTTCGCGGCCCGGCAAGTTCGTCAGTTTTAAGCGATAGATCGCGCCCTGTGGAAAGTTCTGCCGACCCGGCATCACCAGCGGAGTGGAATCAAAGGTTTGCTGCCCGCTGATGTCCCAGGAGATTTCACCCCCTTCGACGCCCAGGAAAGCAATCTGTGAGGTCGTTCCGGCGCTCATCCCCATTGGAGGACAGCCCGGCCCGTAACCGCCCATGGCCATCGCAGGGGCAACACCCCCACCACCCATGCCGGCGGCAGGCATCAACACGCCCGGCCCGGGTCCACCAACACCGGGGCCTGGTTCCATCAGTCGCTGGGCAGGCGGCAAGTTATAGGCCAAATGGTGATGTTGCGCGGAGCACTTCGTCCCGGCAGCAATCGCCAACAGACAAACAGCAGTTTTGAACAATTGTTTTTTCATCGCGTTTCCCCCTCAGGTCGCACGAACATGCGCATGGCGTACGAAGTTGTGGAGTTGCCCTCGGCCCACGGCCTGGGGTGCTCCGTTAGTCGCTCAGTTTTATGACCGCTTGTTGCTAGCATCATCACGATCAGACGATGCTCGCGTTTGCCGTGGACCCGGTTGGCGGAATCTCACTAGAATCCCGCACCATTGATCGCCGGCAAGCAGCCATGGGGAATCGACCTCGACACGTCGAGATAGTCTTCCGGTGAGTAATGGTCGGCGTGTTACGACCGGAATCTTTGGCAAATCCGCCAAAACCGACAAAGGAAGTCTATTTTGCCTTGCTTAACACGGCTCGCGCGGATTGTGAATACACCCCACGCCCAGGGACTGCGGTCCCTGGGTCTATGCGCGCTTACCATGCTAATGCTGCTGTTCTCCCAAAACACCCTCCAGGCTGAGACCGCCACCAACGGCGACGCCTATCTCGCCGAAGTCCTTGCCGCGATGGAACGTCGTGCGAACGTCTCCGCCAAGCTCCGCCACCAATCGCGCATTGATGCCGACACGCTCGTCGGCTCCGGCAACTTCTGGCAACTCGGTGCCGGGCCACAGCGGCTCACTCGCTGGGAAATGCAAACCCAAATCGCCGATAAGGCAGCTAGCTACGTGCAAGTCTTCGACGGCCGCTATTTGTGGACCGATTGCCACGCCCCCCGTGGTCGGCAAATTCACCGCCTCGACGTCGGGAATCTCAAGGCCCGCCTCCGCGGCACTTCTCTCACTCTCAGTACAGACAACGGTTGGGAAGACCTCCTCCGCGGCGCGGAATTCCGCGGCGGCCTGTCACAGATGCTCGCCGACTTGCTGCGGCGATATCACTTCTCTCCGCCGCGCGCTACGCAACTCAACGGTTTCGCCGTCGAAGCCCTCATCGGCCAATGGCGGCCCGAGCAGTTCACCGAGCTCTGTCCAATCTTGGGTGAAGAACAAACCTGGCCCGAGCAATTGCCGCACCACGTTTTGGTGCTCGTCGGCCAAAGCAACCTGTTCCCCTACGTGATCGAATTCCGCCGCGCCGCCGACGCGGGTCTCGCCGAGAATTTGAGTGGCCTCAAACCAACGCACGACCCGCTCGTTCGCTACGAAATCTTCGAGCTCCGCTTCACCGACGCCATCGACGGCACGGTCTTCCAATTCAAACCCGGCGACGTCGATTGGAGCGACGAAACGTCGCTCGTGTTCGATCAACTCAACAAACAAAAAGGCGCGGCGGAGGCAGAACTCGCGGCGAGGAAAGCGGGGGAGCAGCGGCAGTGAATCTCGTTTTCCGCCTCCATTCTTTACCGGCCGCCGAAAGCGTGGTAAGATTAGAACACTATGAAAACGGTCAAAGCCATCATTGAACCCAACGGCGAAGTGCGGCTGGTCGAGCCTTTGCAAGTGTCGCCGTCGCCGCGGCGTGCTTTGGTAACAATTCTTGAGGACGCGGCGACCGAACGAGACGCGGCACTCTTGAGCGAAGCGGCGCTGGCCGAAGACTGGAATCGCGCCGAGGAGGATGCGGCATGGGCGCATTTGCAGCCGGGCAAGTCGTGCTAGTCCACTTCCCGTTTTCCGATCTCACCGCCTCGAAGTTGCGACCGGCGGTCGTGTTGGCCGATGCCGGGCGGGGCGATTGGATCCTTTGCCAGATTACCAGCAACGCGTATGGCGATCCTCGTGCGTTTCCTTTGGCCGAAACCGACTTCGCCAGGGGTTCACTACGCCGCGCTAGCTACGCGCGACCCGGCAAACTCTTCACCGCTCACGCGAGTCTGATCGTTCATGAGATCGGCGTTTTAATCGCCGAAAAACTCACAGCCGTGCGTGATGCCGTCGTACAGATGATTCAATTGGGCTAAGCCAAGAGCGGAAACCGTTTTGGGATGAATTCCGAGTGCGGAGAACAACGACCTGATTACCACTCTCAGCGCTGAACTTCTGGTCGATTGCCTCGTGACTTACACACTGGAAGTCGAGGGACGGTTTGTCGTAATCGAACATGTCCCGGCTCGGATGAATGAGGAGACTGGCGAACGGTTTTTCGCTCCAGAAACGGTCGAGCGAATTCACCATAACTCCAGCAGGTTCTCGACAGGATAGTGCCGTCCCCGAGGTCCCGCTCGTGCGCATGATCAGCGGGAATCCCGGATCGCGTGGCGATCCGGCTGCGACTTTGCCACTTATAACGCTTCTTTCGTTGGTTTCACTTCTTGCGCTTGGCGAAGGGTTGCGGCGAAACGTCTGACGTTTGCAGTATGGTGCGTCAGTAGCCGATGTTTGTGTTGGGCATCAAGCACCATTGACATCAGGGCTTTATTAACTTGAGGGACATAAGTATGGAATCCGACGGCAATCCCAAAGTGCGGGCCACCATTTATCTGCCGCTCGACGTGCTCGATGAGGCTCGGAACGCGGCGGTGCATTTGGCGGGCTTTCCGGCACGACTCACTCTGACTCAATTGGCGGAGAATGCCCTCCGGGCGGAGTTGCGGAGACTCAAAAATCTCTACAACAACGGCCAGGATTTTCCCCGTCGCGACGAAGAGCTGCGCGGTGGCCGTCCCATTGCGGCTTGATGCCGATGACTCGCAGCGCGATCCGCTTGGCACAGGGGTGCCAATGCTCGTCGCGGTTAGTTGTCATCGGTCATGAGAGAGAACATCTTGATGAACAAAAGACCCTCGGGAAACCAGCGCAGGGATGCGGCCCGTCCTACCGCTCAGGGAGAAGCAACCACCGCGAAGGTGGCAGCCGCGCTCGCTTCGCGCGAGGAGGCTGCCAAGCTTCGCCGGCGGTTGCTGGAGATGATTGTCGACAACGAACAAATACGTCGACAGACTTCCAGCGAATTGGCACCTTCCACCACCCAAGTTTGACGACGCCGTGTATGATTGCCATGAATGGCCTTCGAGTTAATACGTTTTGCCGTCGGCGTGTCCGCTCTTGGTTGGCAACAGCGTGCACGGCCGTGTTTGCGCACCTCGTGTTATGTTCGGTGAGTTGCGGCGATTTTTCGTCGGCAAATTTTAAGCGCGTTTGGGCGGAGGAGTTTGGGCAGGGGTTAGTACCAGGTTCGCAGGAGACGGTCGCTAAGACGCCAGCGGCTTTTCAATCGGTACCGCAGCAGCCGCATCCCGCCGTCGCACGGATTGTCGTGCCGGAGGGCGAGGCCACGTCGTTTGGCAGTGGCACGTTGGTGGATGTTCGTGAGGGCTATGGCATCGTTGTGACCAACTGGCATGTGGTTCGGGATGCCCAGGGACCGATCGAAGTGATTTTTCCTAGCGGGTTTACTTCCCAGGCGCGCGCTTTGAAAGTCGACGAGGATTGGGATTTGGCAGCGCTCGTGGTTTGGCAGCCGGCGGTGGAACCGGTAAAGATTGCCGACGCGGCTCCGCAGCCCGGCGATCTACTCACCATCTGTGGT
>JBGTMM010000675.1:0-1951 GCA_041743635.1 Bythopirellula sp. | reverse complement strand
TGGACCAACTAACAACTTTAGTGGGCCAAAACTCACTTAATTAGTGATCCCGGCTGCGCACTTGCCCACTCCAAGGCCCAATCCATAAGTGCGCATAATGTATATTATGTAACTTATCGAATGGATGTGGCTGCGCTGATCGGATTGACTCCCCGGGTGTCGGAGCCCGTCTAACCCTGACGACTGCTCGACAACTTTGTCACCGGCCCTAACCGTGTCGCCTTCTGACTGCTGACGCATACAAGATCAACGACTTGGCCGATTCGTGGGTCAAGACATCGAATGACTCGCAAAACGCAATTTGGCGATAGCCATGTCGCAATCACTTAGCGCGACGCAATCCGACAAGCGTCCAGCCACGCGCCGCGTAGTTCCGTCAGTCCGGCGCAAATCGGAGTTGAGCTGCGATGAATCAATCGCTTGCGCTCGAGAGATCGTGCTAAGCGTGTCGCAACCGATAATCGTGTCGTCATCGCTAGCCGCGTCGCCAGCCGCGTGATTGCACAGGCCTCGCTCGGTCACTGTGTCCATCGTGGACGCGAGTTCGCAGGCAATTTCCCCGAACCTCCAGGTCTCGGCCGCGTCCTGCCGGGACGCAGTCTCATAAGCAAGCTGCGTCGAAACACCTCGTGGATTCGGAGATGGCCTTCGACGTGTCTCGTTGGGCTCCCAACCAGGAGACCCGCCATGTCTAGATCTGCCCCCGTTCACGAAAAGCTCCTCGCATGTACTGAAGAGATGGTCGCCTGTCTGGCGCCCTTCTACCCCGGCACTCATGAGCGGTTGCTAGCGCTGTGCCAACGCTGGATCGCCACCCTGCGTGTAAACACCATGCGCTCGGTCATCGGTGACCTGAACAACTGGATGAGGTGGCAACGTGGCGCATGCAGGGAGCAACCGCCGCTCAGTGCGGCAGCGCTGACCGCATTCGCCGAGGCGCACGGCAAGGACCGATCGTTCCGAAATCTCCGGCGGACATTCTGGTGCTTGCGAATGGTCCTCAACGCGCTGGACCAACTGAGCCAGGCCGAGCACGCGCTGATGGTCAAGGTGGCGATCGCTCACCGAATGGCGACAGCCGGCGATCGGACCAAGCCGCCAGCGGCAACCCCGTTCGGCTGGAACCAGTTGAAACAATGTATAGCCGCCGCGGATCCGAAGTCCCCCGTGGACACGCGCAACTTGGCCATCGCTTTGACGATGTACGACACCATGGTGCGCGTGCAATCGTTGCTCGGGTATCGCCGGGGTGGCCTATGGTACGAGAGGCCTGCTGCCTCTGATGCCTACCGGCGTCTTCGGGACGGCACAGGGGGAATCACATTGGAGTGCGGCGGCGTGCTGCGCCAGTTCTACCTGTCTGCGCTAACAGTGGAATGGATTGAGCGCCACCGCCGCCAGGCGGGACCCACGTCGGCCTTGTTCGTGACGCAAACCGGCAACCCCTGCCCGCCCTCCATTTGGGTCGCCTCGATTCAACCACTGTTGAAGACCGCAAGGCAGACGGGCCGCTTCGGCTGGCTGTCCCTGAAACTGGGAGCAGCCAGCGACATGTTGCGTGCTGGAATGTCCATGGAAACAGTGAGAATCGCTGGTGGGTGGAATTCGGTGGGGATCCTCATGCGTCTGCTTTCTTCCCCGGTCGAGCCTCAACCCAATCGGCGGCTGGCAGAGTTGCAAGGACGCACGCGCGTAAGGCTCGATGGATCTAGTTCCACCGGCGCACCGATCAACGCACTGGGCGTCGCCTACATGCGCAGGAACGTGCGCGAGCCGGGCGCGGCACAAACCGGAGACTTGTTCGGATGAAGTCGGAGGAAACGGAGGTCAGCCGAAGCTACTGGTTGGGCGCATCGATATATGGGGCCGCCAGGGCTCCTTCGCCTCCGCGTACTATTGAACGCTAGGTGAGCCCTGTCACTGGCGCCGTAGTCTGCCGTTCAAATCAAGA
>JBGTMM010000674.1:0-5562 GCA_041743635.1 Bythopirellula sp. | reverse complement strand
GATCAACTGCACGCGTGCGGCGGCAAGGCCCGCTGCACGACCTGCCGTGTGGAGTTCAGTGACGGTGAGCCGGACCAGATGACGGGCGCCGAGCGCGACGTGCTCGCGGCGACGGGTGTGTCGGGCGTGCGGCTGAGTTGCCAGATTCATTGCGACCATGACATGACGGTGCGCGCGATCAGCCGGTTTGAAGGGAGCGGCCGAAAGGACGCGGGCAGCCCCGTCGGAGCAGAAATCGAACCGACGCCGGAATGGATTGATAAATAAACCGCTGATAAACGCTAATCATCGCTAATACATAAGCGCTCATTAGCGTCAATTAGCGGTTCTCTCATCATATGAGTACTGTATATGAGTACTGACGCAACAGCCTGGAAGTTGGTTTGCAGCTTCGTTAGAATCGAGAGTTCTCGTTGCAGGATTTTCCCTTCTTTTCGAATCAGATTCAGGAGACTCGTCGATGCCTTCAGCCGCGAGCGGACAGATTGATACCGTGATGCAGGAAAGGCGGTTGTTTCCGCCCTCTGGGGAATTTTCTGCCAAGGCGCGAATCAAGTCGCTTGCCGAGTACGAGGAACTTTGGAACCGCGCGAAAGCCGACCCGTTGAAATTCTGGGGCGACCTAGCCCACGAGGAGTTGCACTGGTTCACGCCGTTTGAGAAAGCGCTCGTCTGGAATGAGCCGTTCGCCGAGTGGTTCGTCGGGGGTGAGACGAATGCGTCGTATAACGCCCTGGACAAACATCTTGCCGCGGGGCGTGGGGATCGCACGGCGATTCTCTGGGAAGGGGAGCCGGGAGACGAGCGGAAGCTCACCTACGCCGATCTGCACCGCGAGGTGTGCAAGTTCGCCAACTGCCTCAAGTTGCTCGGCATCGGCAAGGGCGATGTGGTTTCGATCTACATGCCGATGGTGCCGGAACTGGCGATCGCGATGCTCGCTTGCGCGCGGATCGGAGCGATCCATTCGGTGATCTTCGCGGGCTTTTCCGCCGAGGCGATTGCCGACCGCAACAACGACGCGCAGGCGAAACTGCAAATCACGGCCGATGCGCTTTGGCGACGGGGCAAGGCCCTGCCGCTCAAGCAAACGGTGGATGAAGCGCTCGCCAAGTCGCCGAGCGTGAAACACTGCATCGTTTACAAACGCGTAAACGATGAAGTCGCCATGCAAGCTGGACGCGATCATTGGTGGCACGAACTGATGGCGAAGGCCTCGCCGGATTGCCCCGCGACGCCACTGAAGAGTGAAGCGCCGCTGTTTATCCTTTACACCAGCGGTTCGACGGGGAAACCCAAGGGGATCAAGCACACGACGGCCGGCTACAATTTGTTCGTCAAGAAAACCTTTGAATGGGTGTTCGATCATCGGGACAATGATGTTTACTGGTGTACGGCCGACTGCGGTTGGGTGACGGGGCACAGCTACGTCGTCTACGGGCCACTCTCCTCGGGGGCGACGTGCGTAATGTACGAAGGAGCCCCCAATGCGCCGGATGAAAGCCGCTTCTGGCAGATCATCGAAAAGTACCAAGTCACCGTTTTTTACACGGCTCCCACCGCGATTCGCACCTTCATCAAGTGGGGTGATCACCACGTCACCAAGCACAACCTCAGCAGCCTGCGACTCCTAGGCACGGTCGGCGAAGGAATTAACCCCGAGGCGTGGATGTGGTATCACCGCGTCATCGGCGGCGAGCGATGCCCCATCGTCGACACCTGGTGGCAGACCGAGACTGGCGGAATCATGATGAGCCCGCTGCCGGGGGCGATTGCCACCAAGCCGGGAAGCTGTACCAAGCCGCTGCCGGGAATCATTCCCGAGATCGTCGATGAAGCGGGCAAGCCAGTAGGGGTGAATCAAGGGGGCTGGCTCACCATCGCGCACCCTTGGCCGGGGATGCTTCGGGGGATATGGGGGGACGACGAGCGTTATCAAGAAGTTTATTGGAGCAAGGTGAAAGGCAAATATCTCGCCGGTGACAACGCTCGTTGCGACGAGGACGGTTATTACTGGATCATGGGCCGCATCGACGACGTGCTCAACGTGTCGGGCCATCGCTTAAGCACGATTGAAATCGAAAGCGCGCTCGTGTCGCACCCCAACGTCGCCGAGGCCGCGGCGGTGGGGCGACCCGACGAACTCAAGGGCGAAGCGGTCGCAGTATTCGTGACGCTCAAAAATGCTGAGCCGAGTGAAGAATTGCGCGCCGCGCTCAAGCAGCATGTCCGCAAGGAAATCGGCGCTCTCGCTCAGCCGGACGACATCCGCTTTACGAACAGCCTGCCCAAAACCCGCAGCGGCAAAATCATGCGCCGGCTGCTCAAAGACATCGCCGCAGGCAAGGAAACGGTCGGCGACACGACAACGTTGGAGGATTACAGCGTGCTGGCGAAGCTGAAGGGGGATGAGGAGTAATCAGTTGTCAGTGGCCTGTTGCTAGTTGTCAGTAGCGAGTGCCTCGCTACGCTGTCATCCTGAGAGAGGCTCGCCGACCGAAGGATCTGGTTTGCACTACTAACACGCATTGAAAGCTTGTGTTGATGGAACCTAGATTCCTCTTGGCGCAAAACTCCATTCGGAATGACTACCCGCGGCGGGCAGCGTTTCATTTTTGAAAGCTGATCGGAACCGATAATGCAAATCACTTATGACGAACAGACCGATGCGATGTATATCCGTCTCGTTGACGAGCCTTGCGAGTGCCGTAACCTGCGGCTCAGCGACGAAGTGACACTTGACCTGGGTCCTGCTGAATTGTTGGTGGGCATCGAAATTCTCGATGCGAAGCGTCTTATCGGCAACGGCCAGTTGCCCCAGATTGTGGTGAATCATCTGCCCGTGGAAGCAGCCTAGCAGTCCTCGGGATTCTCCGCCTCTCGACCAGTTTCTATCCATGTGCCCATTCGCATGGTAACATGGAGCTTCTCGACCCACTGCTCAGGATGCCGCTGATTTCTTCTGTCCGAATATTGAGCGTCGCGCTCTGTTGCCTCTATGCCGGCTTAGCTCACGCCCAAACGCCCCAATATCGGCATGTGATGATTATCACAAATCAGTTGTACTCTATAAGCGCCGGCGCTGAACCTCAGCCTGGCGATTCCGACTTCGGCGGTCACTCTTCGGCTGATTTGCAGGTGAGTCGACGCGCCAACGCTGCCGGGCTTATTCACGGTTGGAATGGCAGCGACCGTGTATTCAAAGCGCTCATCTCTACCGACCACGGTAAAGCCCGTGACCGTTTGCAAACGCAGTGGCCGATCTATAACACGAATGGCGATCTCCTGGCGACAAACAGCGACGACTCTTGGGATGGCTCGCTCATATCGCCGTGACTTATAACGAGTTTGGGACAGCACTCGCTCTCAATTCGCCGTTCTGGACGGGCTCGGACTTCACCGGCCACAGTTCTTCTCAAAAGTGCCTGAATTGGACTGCAACTACGTCCCAATTTAAGTGCCGTCGGCTATTCGAGCGCAACCAACTTGTGGTTCAATCAAGCACAACTCGGGTGTAGCCAGCCCCGTCGGTAATAGGGGCGAGTCCGCCAATTTTATCCGGCGATTTTGATCGAGATAATGACGTGGATGGTCGAGATTTTCTGATTTACCCGACGCTAGCGCGTTCGGGTCAGGTTTTGAGACAGACCGCCTACCGCATCTGCTTTTTGTATTCCCGCCACGCTTGAAATCGCGGTTGCAATTCGTCGAGCGCAGCCATCACGTCTTCGACGTCGCCCTGCCAATCGACCTCCACGGTGCGGCGCGTGCGGGTGATCTCGGTGTCGTCGTAGAGCTCGGCGAGCTTTTCCAGATCACCGGCCCAGAGTTTGCCCAGCGCGATAAGGCCTTCCAGGGCCGTTTCCATCTCACGCGCGACCCGACGCTCATTGGCCACGAGGGTGAGCGTCTCAAACATTTCATCGTCGCGCTGGCCGAGCGACCAGCGGATGCTCTCATGCTGCTCCAATACGGGGAAGGGCCGTTCGTGATGGCCGATTTCGCTTAACTCGATCGCCGCGCCATACACGATCGCGTCCGTGGGCATCTCGGCGATCAACGGCGAATCCGCCTTGAGCGTGGGCTCGTTGCCGGCCAGCAATTGCACCACGTCCTTGGCTTGTTCCAGCGATCCGGCCATAACCGCCTGCTTGCCGTCCAAGAGCACGGCCGTCACTTCTCGGTCGCCCGCTGTGTCGGGCAGATTAGGTGAACTTTGGGCTTTGTTCGAACTTCTCTCGGTTGAGGGTTGTTCGCTAGCCTGATGATCGCTGGCAGCAGGATTGGTCGATGACTCGACGCCGAGATGCTCCATTTCTTGCTGGGGATTAAAACTGCCGTGACCGTGCGGCATCTTCCAAGTGAAATAAGTGTGACCGTCGAACTCGGTTTTCGACACGTCGCGTTTCTTTTCCAGGAGCGCTTGCACCTTGGCTTCATCGTATCTGCCGCTGAAAACCGCGGCGCCGCTGTGCGTTTTATAGCTGTCGCTAAACAGGGTGACACTCGAAATGTCTTTATCGGGCGTCACGCCGCAACTCTCTAAGCACCAATTTCGGACCATTTCCACGACCTGCGGACGGCGCGTGCGAATGCGTTCCGCTATTGCGGATTCGGTGAAGGCTTTATAGTCGACGTGCAAAATCCACTTGGCGTCCTTCGGCACGAATTCCGGGTTCAAGGGGGCGGCCGTCAAGCTGCTGGTAGTGAGGAAAAAGCATACGATTGCAATGGTAAATATTCGCTGGGCCATGTGCTTGTTTCTCCTTCGCGCTGGTCGTTGGCAAACCGCTAAATCTAGATCCCAACTGACGCTCAACTAAAATTGGGCGGAGTGCCGAGGTAAAGGGCCTTTATCGAGCAAACTTCATGCCATGAGCGTTGCGATTTGGAAGCAGCGAGCATCAAGAATCGCGCTGATAGGCGCGCTTTGTACTTGGACGCGGTCGCGGTGGGGCATGGCTCTGCAAACCTTTGGCAATCTGTCGCTGCTGGCAGGCGTCCTTGGCGATGCAGCGCCGCAATTTCGCCAAGCCGAAGCGCTGGCTGCTCGAAACGTTCCAAATGAAGAAGAGCGCGAACATGGCACGAACCGCCGATGGCCCCATAAAGGCATTATTTTGGTTGTTACTATCACAAACATCTGCTAAGCAACTCGCGTGCCACTCCAATGTGACGCCTTTAAAGGTAAAACGATGGTCGCCGGCCGAGCCTAGGGGCTTAGTAGAGAGCAATCAGAATCAATATGCGGTGTTCAACACCGAGCAAAGTCAGACTAACCGCCTAGGGTTTCAAAGAAGGCCAAGAATTCATTCACCACGAAACATCACAAATCACACGAATAAACCCATACGAGTGATTCGCGTGATTCGTGGTAAAAAATTCTTCCCTGGCTGCCTTCGCGGTCTAGGCGGTTCCCAATCTTCGACTTGAACAGCTTCCCCTGACGGCACGAACAGGCATGTTGCCAGACTCCCTTCGGTCGGCAATACTGGAAGATTCGCTGGTCCGGTAGCTCAGTTGGTTAGAGCAGGGGACTCATAAGGATAGCGGGCATTTCGC
>JBGTMM010000673.1:0-2483 GCA_041743635.1 Bythopirellula sp. | reverse complement strand
GCAAAGGCTGGCCACGTCGTTCGCCTCCCAGCGATCATCGGGTTTGGAGTACAACTCGATGGTTTCACCCTGCTTTAATAGCCAAGCCGGAGTGCGAATCATCTGTTCTCCAGCGCGATTTTCCGCAAGCGCCACATCACGCAGTTGAGTGGGCGAACCGGTCAAGGCAGAAATCAATGACACGCCGGGCGAGTCGCTCTTTGCCGTAGGCTGAAACCACTCTCCGAGAGTTGCCTGGATATCTCGGGGGCGCGCAAAACCGAGCACTCGCGGCAGCGGTTCACGAGTTTCTTGCGTCATTACCAGCCACGGCAGGTGCAGTTGCTCGCTGTAGAGCGTGCCACAATCGTAACCCACGAAGCCATGCTCACCCAACGAAAAACCGCGTGACCCCAAAATCAACGCCAACTTCTCGCCTCCGTGCGCCATATCTTCAAAGGCTTCCACAACCCCCGCCAAACACGATTCCAGCACGGCAACTTGCGCCGCGTAGGCCACGCGATATTTTAACAGCTCATCGGGGTCGTCGATGTTTGGGAGCAGGGCAGGGGGCTCAACAAATTCCGGCGGTAGCGGATCGTCCTCATCCATCAATTCGCTACGCAGTTGCAGCGGGGCATCCCACGCGCCGCACAAGCCGCTGAAATGTACCCAGAGCAAGCCATTCGCATTATGCTCCGCGGCGTCTTTCTGCCAGAGCGCCAGTTGCTCGACAGCTTGGGCAAAAAACCCCGCCGCGTGCGTTTCATCCAACTCTTCGGCCGATTGAAACTGTCCTCGTTCCACTTGAACCACTTCATCGAAACGATCGCGTATAAGCGGCACGACGGCAGGATCATCGGTCACGAGCCACCGGCGAACCGACGTATCTGATGCGGTGGGACAGGCCTCGCGATAAAAATCTTCAATCGCGGGCGATTCCGCGATGAGCCACTCAACCACTAACGACCGGCTCGCCAATTCATCAAGCTGCGAAGTCGGAAAAGCCGTGTTGCCGTAGGTCCCAAGCGCCGACGCCCGCAGCCCATCCACCACGATCACAAGAGCCAAGCGATTTTGCATGGCTTCAATATAGCGAATCGACGGCAAGCTTCGCAGTGGTGGGAGTTAACCGCTAATATTCGCTGATAAAAATTCAATCAGCGCCTATTAGCGTTAATCAGCGGTTCCAATCTCCCTCTCCTTTGTGAGGTCCTATTCATCCAAGTCGCTCGGCTTATGAAAAAATGTTTCATAGAGTCGAGAGCCATCAAGAACCGCGAACACTTCGATGCCGAAATCTCGTGGTTCGTAAATGATGACCCATCGCTTAAATGTGAACGAACGAAATATATCATGAGGAGTCGCCCGAAGATCCGGGCGGCTGAGGCCCAGTTCGGGATTCTCTGCGTACAATTCGCACTTGCTCTTGATTTCAGAGTAAATCTTTTTTGCGACTTCTCGTCGCTGATCCTTCACGGCAATATAGAACACGATCTCTTCAAGGTCGCTCTCGGCCGCTGGCGTCCATTCAGCTCGCGCCATTTATTTTGGCACTCCTGCCTGATCCAGCCTTGCATTCATGCGCTGCCAAAAGGCATCGTCATCAAGCTCACGGGATTGGCCACGGCAACTCTCCAGCCGAGCCAACTGAAGCCGAGCGAGCACTCGCTCACGGTCAGTTTGAAATGCACGATACTCGATGATTGCCTCTTCCAGAGAACGATCACCTAATCCACCGAGAATGTCTTCGACAAAAGCATGAAACTCTTGAAAGGTGCCTTGGTCGATCGCTTGATTAAGTGGCATGTTCGTTAACTCCTTATTACCTAAGTTTATCACATCAGTCAACAAAATCAAAAGCGACAAATCTCGGAGAAGCAAAGGAACCGCTAATGCACGCTGATATGCGCTAATAAAATTCCTATCAGCGTCCATCAGCGTTAATCAGCGGTTCCAATCTCCCTCTTTTTTGCGGCCTAAGCCCGCGCCCCGCGCCATTCGCGCCAGACAAGCTGCGGGAAAATCCAAGCGTCGCGGAGATAGCGTTTGGCGAGTCGGGTTGGTTCGGTCGATAAGCGGTGCAACCATTCGAGGCCCAGGCGTCTCATCCACAATGGCGAACGGGCTTTCTCGCCGGCGAGAAAATCAATGGTGGCCCCTACGCAGAGGGCGACCCGCGCCCGCAGTTCGCCCGCATGGCGCCGCACCCACAGTTCTTGTTTGGGGGCACCCAAACCGATGAGCAACAGTTGCGGCTGAGCCTCGGCAATCAATGATAGAATCTTTTGATTTTCGGCGGTGTCGTTTTCAAAACCCAACGGGGGCGAGTAAACACCCACGACTTCGACATGCGACCACCGCTCTCTAATCCGGGCAACGGCCTGCTCGCCGACCCCTGGAGCGGCACCCAACAAGAACACACGCAAAGGCTGTTGCGACGCGGTCGCTTGCTCGAACAGCGCCGGCACCAAATCGCTCCCCGCCACGCGCTCCGGCAGCGC
>JBGTMM010000672.1:0-5308 GCA_041743635.1 Bythopirellula sp. | reverse complement strand
TTGCGTACACAGATTGCCTGGCTGATGAGAAATAGCAAAGTTTGTGCCGGGGTACTGGCTAACGATCGCTGCGTGTAAGTCGTTATTTATCAATGTTTTAGTGTGATTGAAATTGGCTGGCAAAATGACAGTGCTAGGTTTGCTGCTGTCAAAATGGCAGCCTTTCGCGGGGTACACTTTTCCAAGCCATGCCTTGCGCGGTGCCACAATGGCAGGTTTGTCTCCCGGCTTGGCCCCCCCGTTCACGAGAACCATACTGAGTCGATGGCGAAAAAGAAGAAAGCTGCCGACAAAAATGCAGACCACTCAATCGCAGGTGGTAATAAAATCCCTGCGCAACGACAGATCGACAAATTGGATCGCGAGATCCTCGACCTCATTAATCGACGCGTCGAATTGGCCGCCAACCGAGCGGTTGCCAACGGCGACGCCAACAACGGTTTGCAGGCCGCGCTTGAGCACGCGACGGAAATTGCCGCGAACACAAAAGGGCCATTGACTGCTGACGCGGCGCGGTCGGTGTTTCGCGAAATCATCAGCGGCGGCCAAGCCGCGGTGCAGGCGACGACCGTCGCCTATTTGGGTCCCGAGTTCACCTACAGCCATCTGGCGGCGATAGAACGGTTCGGCCAAAGTGCACAGTTGGTGCCTGTCGCCACAATTGCGGCGGTGTTTGAAGAAGTGGAACGCGGTCAAGCAAATTTTGGTTTGGTGCCGATTGAGAATTCCACCGACGGCCGCGTGGCGGATGCGCTGGAATGTTTGGCTCGCTCGCCGGTGAAAATCTGTGGCGAAGTGCCGCTACGAATTCGGCATTGTTTACTAGCCAATTGCAGTCGCAACGACATCGCACGGATCTACAGCAAGCGGCAGCCGTTTTCGCAGTGTCGCAACTGGCTGAGCCAACATCTGCCCGACGCGCCGCTTATTGAGGTGGCCAGCTCCTCCGAGGCCGCGCGCAAAGCTGCCGCAGAGCCAGGGGCCGCGGCTATCGCCAGCGAACAGGCCGGCGTCAATCACGGAGTGGCCGTGCTGGTCCGCGGCATCGAAGACAATGAGGATAATGTGACCCGGTTTGCCGTGATTGGGCGTGAAAGTGGCATCAAGACGGGCAACGACAAAACTTCCCTGGTATTTGAAATTGACCATCAGCCGGGCGCCCTGGCCGACGCGATGGGAATTTTTAAAAAGCAGCGGCTCAATATGACCTGGATCGAGTCGTTCCCACTGCCCGGCCAGCGGGGGCGCTATGTCTTTTTTGTCGAGTTCCAAGGCCATGCCACCGAATTGCGCGCTCGCAAGGCCCTCGCCGCCCTCGAAAAACGGGCCGTCCGGCTCACGGTGCTCGGCTCCTATGCACGGGCCGAACCAATCGGCTAGCGATTGAAGCGGAGCTTGCCGACATGGCGCCAAGTAGTTACTATGTAATTACATCTGGAGAACTGTTATGAAGACTCGTATCGTCGCCATCGGTAATTCTCAAGGGATCCGTCTTCCTAAGCCACTACTCGAAGAGTCGGGTCTCGGAGGCGAGGTAGAGGTCACGGTGGAGAATTCCTCCCTTGTCATCCGGCCAGTGAGAAAACCGCGAGACGGTTGGGAAGCCGCCTTTGCCGTGATGGCTGAGCGAGGTGATGATGCTCTGCTAGACAGCGATGCCCCATCCCTTACCTCTTGGGATGAGCAGGAGTGGAAGTGGGAGTAGCTCGCTTCGAAGTCTATATTGTTTCTCTTGATCCGACCGTTGGCAGGGAAATTCGCAAGACACGGCCATGCCTTGTCGTCTCACCAGATGATATGAATCGTCGCCTTCTCACGGTTATGGTGGCTCCAATGACCACAGTTAACCGCAGCTATCCTACGAGAGTCACATGCCGCTTCAAAGGAAAACAAGGGCAAGTGGTCCTCGATCAAATTCGCACGGTGGATCGGGGTCGGTTGGTGAAAAAACTCGGCAAATTAGACAAACGAGCCTCCGCCAAAGTGCTGGAAATCTTGCGAGAAATGTTCGCTTCTTGATACCAACAACTCCTAGGCACAGGCCGAACCAATCGGCTAGACTGAGGGGCTATCCCGGCCTGGACGAAACGGGCCGTGACCTTCGGTTTTTAGTGCGAGGAGATTTCGTTGATGCGGACCCCTTTAATCGCCGGCAATTGGAAAATGAATACCGACAGTTCGAGCGCGCTCAAATTGGCCGACGCTCTGGCACAGCATGCTGCCGAGTGCGATAGCGTGGAGCTGTTGGTTTGTCCGCCGAGTGTGTACCTTTCGCTCGTGCGGGACGCGATTGGTAACGCCGCGGTCGGACTCGGCGCGCAGAATGTTTACCACGAAGCGAACGGCGCTTTCACCGGTGAGATTAGCACCGCGATGCTCACCGACCTCGGCGTGCAATATGTGATCCTCGGCCACAGCGAACGCCGGCACATTTTGGGCGAAACCGACGAGCTCATCAACAAGAAAACCCATGCCGTCCTCAAGGCGGGGCTGCGGCCCATTGTGTGCGTCGGTGAGTTGCTCGCCGAACGCGAAGCCGGCAAGACCGGCGAGGTGATCCGCACCCAATTCGAGGGTTCGCTGGCCAACGTGTCGGCCGAGCAAATTCTGTCGGTCGTCATTGCCTACGAGCCGGTTTGGGCGATTGGGACGGGCAAAGTGGCCAGCATGGAACAGGCCGAGGAGGTTCATGCCGATCTTCGCAGGCAACTCAGGGAACGCTACAATGCCCAGATTGCCGATCAGGTCCGCATCCTGTATGGGGGGAGCGTGAAACCCGACAATGCGGGTCAACTTTTATCGCAACCGAATATCGACGGGGCGCTGATCGGCGGGGCGAGTCTCAAGGCGGCTGATTTCCTGGCAATTGCGGCGGCTGGTTCAACAGTCGCCCAAGCTTAATCACTCATTTTTTTGACGGAGCACTTACCGTGGTCATTCCCATATTCGCGGCCTTGCAGTTGGTTTTTCAAATCCTGCTGGCCATCGTCGCCATTTTTTTGATCTTGCTGGTGCTTGTGCAACGTGGCCGCGGTGGCGGTTTGGCGGGTGCGTTGGGTGGCATGGGGGGCTCGAGCGCTTTTGGCGCGAAGGCGGGCGACATCTTCACGCGGATCACTATCGGTGCCGCCGCGGTCTGGATCATCTTGTGCATCGCCGCCGCAAAGTTGGGCCCGGCCAGCGCCGGTAGCCGGGTTAATACCGGGAACGAAGCCCCGGTCACTCAAGGTCCGCTATTGTCTCCGCCCGCCGGTGAAGAAAAAACGGCAACCGAAGAAGCTGCTACCGAAGGTGAGCCGGCGGAAGAAAACGCGGCACCGGCCGCTGAAGCGACCTCGCCTGACGCGGAAGATGCTAAGTCCGAGTAACTTGTCTTAGACTCTCTTGAGGACCACACGTGCCCCTGCTTAGCATGACCGGATTCGGCGAAGTGGTCGAGCAGCGCGAAGGGTACGCCATTGCCCTTGAGATTCGCACGGTCAACAGCCGCTATTTCAAGTCGAACATCCGCACGACTGAAGGTTACGGGGTGCTGGAATCGCTCATTGATGCGGTGCTGCGCGACACAGTGAAGCGGGGCACGGTGACTTGCAACTTGCGGATTCGGCATCTCGCGAGCGCCGATGATTTTCGTCTCAACACACGAATTCTCAATCAATATATCGACCAACTCCAATCGGTCGCCGCGAAACGGAATCTCGATGAAAAGATTCGCCTGGAGCCGCTCGCGGGACTGCCCGGCGTGGTGGAAGAACTTTCCGCCGCATCGCTGGACGCCGCTAGTTTGTGGCCCATCGTGGAACCGACGCTCCACGCCGCGATTGAGCAACTCACGTCGATGCGTTCGGTCGAAGGGGAGGCGCTGGCTAACGATTTACGCGATCAATGCCTGACCGTGGCCTTGTGCCTCGACATTATCGAGAAGCAAGCGCCGTTGGTGAGCGAGAGCTACCGCAAGAGAATTCAGGATCGCGTGAACGAAGCGCTCTCTGCGCTCAATGTGACGATCGAACCGGGTGACTTGGTGCGGGAAGTGGCGCTGTACGCGGACCGGGCTGACATCTCGGAAGAAATTGTCCGCCTGCGTAGCCATCTGCAGCAGTTCGCCGCGGCGCTCCAACTGGAGGAAAGTGCGGGCCGCAAGATGGAGTTTATCTGTCAGGAAATGGGCCGCGAGACGAACACGATCGGCTCGAAGGCCAACGACGCACTCATTTCGCAGCAGATCGTGGAAATCAAAACGGCCTTGGAACGGATTCGCGAGCAGATCCAAAACGTGCAGTGATGGAACGTGCAATGAGTGCTGCCAAGCAGGGAAAACTTGTGGTCGTTTCCGGCCCCTCGGGCGTGGGTAAATCAACCGTGGTCCCCATGGTGATGGCTCGTTTGGAGGGACGGCTTGTGCGGAGCATTTCGGCCACCACTCGTAAACCACGACCCGGTGAACAAGATGGGGTGGATTACCACTTTCTCGAACCGGCGGAATTTGCCCGTCGACTGGCCGCTGGCGAATTTGTGGAAACCGTCGAGGTTTTCGGCCGTGGCCACTGGTACGGCACTCTTTGGAGTGCGGTGAGCCCTAGATTAGCCGAGGGAAAATGGGTACTCTTAGAGGTGGATGTCGCTGGTGCTGAGAAGGTCCTGAGCCAATTCGCCGATGCGATTACGATCTTTATCAAGCCATTGTCCATCAACGAACTGGAACGACGGCTCCGCTCCCGTGGCACGGAAAACGAAGAGGCGGTTCAGCGTCGGTTGGAGGTCGCGCGGCGGGAAATCGCACTGGCTGACCATTACACCTATCAAGTCGTGAACGACACCGTTGCCAAGGCGGTGGACGAGATTCTAGAGATATTACGAGACCAAGGAATTCTTGATGATTGATGCGTTAAAAGAAGAATGGATCGTGAACAAGGTAGGCGGGCGTTTCAAGTTGTCGACGCTCATTCAAAAGCGGCTGGCGGCGATCAATGCCGGCGCGCGGCCTTTGGTCGATTTTAATTCCAAGGACAAGATGGAAATCGTCGTGCAAGAAATCTTGCAGGATAAGATTTATCTCGATTCCACGAACCAGCTCAAGATCACCAGCGAGTCGGTCAGCACCGGTGGCCCTCCCGAGTTGGATCTTTCAAGTCTGTAACGGCCAATCCCCAATAGGCACGCACGCTTAGCATGGCACACGAAATCATCGTCGGCGTGTCGGGCGGCATCGCTGCGTACAAGACGGCTTACCTGGTGAGCGATCTCGTGCAGAGCGGCGTTGGCGTGACGGTTGTGATGACCCGAGCCGCACAGAAATTTATCGGCG
>JBGTMM010000671.1:0-2586 GCA_041743635.1 Bythopirellula sp. | reverse complement strand
AATCCTGACCGACGACGGGGGCGGTGGAAATCCGGAAGATGGCACTGAACCTATCGCCGGGCGCGCTGGTGATGTCCCAGTTCCAGTGCCAACTCACGTCCAGGGACCGGCCTGCGATGCCAAAGCCCGGGATCGCCGTCGCGTAACTGCGGTGCTCATCATCGATGTCATTGAACATACCGCCGAAGTTGTCGTCGGGACTATACAGGGAATGAGTAGCGCTCACGAACGGATCAGTAAGCGGGTTACTCCACGCGGAGTTGGGGCTGTAGTGCCAGGCATGCGGGTGGCCATTGGGGTGATCGTTGGGAAAGGGACCCAGCAGAGTTGGTTGCTCCACGTCGCCGTTGATGACGAGACCCAAGTCGGCCGCCGACGCGCTCGCCGCCATCAAGCCGGCAAAAACAATTCCGCACAAAGCCAAATTCCGCAAAAAAGAAAAACTTCGATTCATGAGCTGTAACTTCTCTCGAAAGGTATGTGAATGTAAAGGAATGTGAATGTATGGAGGATAAGTCTTAATGTTAATCTACGAGTGCGCTTTATCAAAGCGAACCTAGCTCGACGACCTGGCCGTCGTTACGCGCTCCTAAGTTGTTGAACAGCACAATATCGACGTCAAAATTGATCGTGTGGACCGACCCGTCCGCGAAAACCGCGTTAAGAGCGCCTGGATGCGCCGAACCAAAATTCCAAACATCGATACCAGGGGGTTCGCCATACGCATGGCGAAGCACGGGATCGAACCCTTCTGGGTCACCGTCTCCAAGAGGTTGAAAACAGGTGGATCGCATCGTGTCTGGGTCCCAGCCATCCGCCCAGCCTCGGTCATCGGAAGAAGTTCCGCCGGGATAGAAATCAGTTCGTAAATACTTTTCGCCAATAACAAACGTATTGCTCGTCCCGTCCTCGAACTGTGCCATCCGCACCGGCTGCGGTGCGTTCTTGGGGATTATCAACTCCGCCCACGACCCAGTGGGCTGTATTCGTGCTCTCTCCGCCATTCGCCATCTCCACGGAGTGCGCACGATGGCACCATCGTATACGCTGTCATCTGGCGGTGAGTCTGCTTGACCGCCGGTATTCTTGCCACGGAAAAAGGAATATCCGTTGGCATTCACGTTGCTTCTGTTATAAGCCGCGGGGTTCATTGGAACGGAATCGCGTGGATTGTACCTGTCAACGCATTCTGGCGTCTTACAAGTGCAGGGAGTCGCGCCTGCGTAGTCAGTCAACACGGCTGATACGTCGACTCCGCCTTCCTCTCTTGTGTAAACAGTCACACCACGTCGTGATGGGCAAATGTAGAGCGTCACCACACTCGCTTGCATCTGCACCTTGTCAATCACATTACTCAGCGCATCTTGTTCAAGGTAAGGCAACAACTGATAGCCCCAACCGAGCCCCTGCTTGGCGGGGCCATTCGGACTACCACCCACGCCATTTATGTCGCCTCCGGAGACGTAGTTCTCGATTTCCGGGTGGGGTGCGTCGCCACCGGTGGGGAATGTCTTGCGGGCGTCGACGTGGTTTTGGATTGCCAAACCCATCTGCTTAAGTTTGTTCTTACACTCCGTTCGTCGAGCCGCCTCGCGGGCCGCTTGAATCGCCGGCAGCAGCAGCGCCACCAGGACACCGATAATGGCGATCACCACCAGCAGTTCTACAAGTGTAAAACCGCCTGGTTTTAACCGATTCGTTCTAGGCACGACAAACATTTCCTTTTTTCCTCCATGGTTCGGCGACATTGATTTCTGCCGAGCCGAACCCGTTTGCATGCCGTGTTGTTCCCGACTTTACCGTTAAGGCGCGTCGGAATACAGCGGCGAAATTCTTTATCGTCCGCCGCTGCGGCCTGAGCGGCACATTCCCCACGCTGCTCCGAGCCCCAGGAGCAGCACTGTTGCCGTTGCCGGCTCGGGGACCGCTATCGTCGCTGTGAGCGGAGAACCATAATCACCTTGCCAATCCGCCAGATCACCCGCGCTGAAGGGACTGGGCGACCCGCCTCTTTGCCAAAGCAAGAAGTCACGGCCATCCGCGTCGCCGTCACCGTCGAAGTCGCCTTCGAGCACGGGGACGGAATCGGGGTCGATCGCCGAGACCGACACGTCGTCGACGTACATCACACCGATGGCGTCTTTGGAACCCTCGGTCAAGAAAATCAAGTCGAATGTTCGTTCGCCTGGAAAAACGTCATATTCAAAGGTGACCTCTTCCCACAGGCCGTTGGAGCTACCGGTCCTGATGGTCTTGTTTTCTAAAGGCGACCCCGCCAAATCCAAGCCGATCAGGGGCGCTTCAGAAACGCGGATATTCATGGTGACCGAAGGATCACAAAGAAATCCTCCTATGTCACAGTTCAAGTCGTAATTCCAGTGCCAACGAAACCACAATTTCTCCGCGCGGCCGGTTGGAGATTCGGGATCCAGAGGGATCTCAGTGGCGAAGGTCCGGAATTCCTCCTGAACAAACTCGCCAGCTCCAGGACTTCCAGGGGAAAAATAGTAACTGGTCTGATCGTACAACCTCAGCGAGTGTTCGCCGCTCAAGACGGTATCGGTGGGCCCAGGAAGCAAAGGAGGG